>NZ_JBFUMG010000246.1:0-6289 GCF_054049495.1 Phyllobacterium sp. P5_D12
ACCACGAGCACCCGAGTGCGACATCATATAGATCGAGTTCATCTGCTTCTGGCGGCCAGTAACAGGATCGAACTCGACGGCCTTGATGCGCGCCATCATTTCGTCGGCGACCTTCTCGGTGCACTTGCCCCAAGCGTCGACGACCTTGTTGTACTTCTCGCCCTGAGTGATCAGGCCGTCATTGTACTGCTGTTCGTATTCCGTTGCCAAAGCTTCGGTTTCAGCAACCAGCTTCGCCTTGGTTTCCGGAATGACCATGTCGTCCTTGCCGAACGAGATACCGGCACGGCAAGCATGACCAAAGCCAAGCTGCATGATGCGATCGCAGAAGATGACCGTCTCTTTCTGTCCACAATGGCGATAGACCGTGTCGATCATCTTGGAGATGTTCTTCTTGGTCATTTCCTGATTGCAGATGTCGAAAGGCACGTTGTGGTGCTTCGGCAGAAGCTCACCGATGATCATGCGGCCAGGTGTGGTCTCATAGATCTTCGATGTCGGCTTGCCGTCTGCATCGATGCTCTTGAAGCGGCCCTTGATCTTTGTATGCAGGGTCACTGCACCGCTGCCGATAGCATGGTGAAGTTCACCCATATCGGCAAAGGCCATGCCCTCGCCCGGCTCCTTTGCCGCAACGATCGACAGATAGTACAGGCCGAGAACCATGTCCTGTGACGGAACGATAACCGGCAGACCGTTTGCAGGGTGCAGGATGTTGTTCGTCGACATCATCAGAACGCGGGCTTCAAGCTGCGCTTCCAGAGAAAGCGGAACGTGGACAGCCATCTGGTCGCCGTCGAAATCCGCATTGAAAGCGGTACAGACGAGCGGGTGCAGCTGGATTGCCTTGCCTTCGATCAGGATCGGTTCGAACGCCTGGATGCCAAGACGATGCAGCGTCGGAGCACGGTTCAGGAGAACCGGATGCTCGCGGATGACTTCGTCGAGAATATCCCAGACTTCCGGCTTTTCTTTTTCGACCAGCTTCTTCGCCTGCTTGACGGTCGAGGAATAACCCTTTGCGTCGAGACGGGCATAGATGAACGGCTTGAAAAGCTCGAGCGCCATCTTCTTTGGCAGACCGCACTGATGCAGCTTCAACTCAGGACCGGTCACGATAACCGAACGGCCGGAATAGTCGACGCGCTTGCCGAGAAGGTTCTGACGGAAGCGGCCCTGCTTGCCCTTGAGCATGTCGGACAGCGACTTCAGCGGGCGCTTGTTGGCACCGGTGATGACGCGGCCACGACGGCCGTTGTCAAACAACGCATCAACCGATTCCTGAAGCATGCGCTTCTCGTTACGGATGATGATGCCAGGAGCGCGCAATTCGATCAAGCGCTTCAGACGGTTGTTACGGTTGATAACGCGGCGATAAAGGTCGTTGAGGTCGGACGTCGCAAAACGTCCGCCATCCAGCGGAACCAGCGGGCGCAGGTCCGGCGGGATCACCGGAACGATCTTCATGATCATCCATTCCGGACGGTTACCCGATTCCAGGAAGTTCTCGACGATCTTCAGACGCTTCATGAGCTTCTTCTGCTTCAGGTCGGAAGTCGTTGTTGCGAGTTCCTCACGCAGATCTCCGGCGATCTTTTCCAGATCCATCGAAGCCAGAAGTTCATGAATAGCCTCGGCACCGATCAGTGCGGTGAAGGAATCCTCACCATACTCATCGACCGCGATCATGTATTCTTCTTCCGAAAGAAGCTGATGCTCCTTCAGGGCAGTCAGACCCGGCTCGGTCACGATATAGTTCTCGAAATAGAGAACGCGCTCGATGCCCTTCAAGGTCATGTCGAGCAATGTGCCGATACGGCTAGGCAGAGACTTCAGGAACCAGATGTGCGCAACCGGGGCTGCGAGTTCGATATGGCCCATACGCTCACGGCGAACGCGTGACAGCGTGACTTCCACACCGCACTTTTCGCAGATGATGCCCTTGTATTTCATGCGCTTGTACTTGCCGCACAAGCATTCATAGTCCTTGATCGGCCCGAAGATCCGAGCACAGAAAAGACCATCCCGCTCAGGCTTGAAAGTGCGGTAGTTGATCGTCTCCGGCTTCTTGATCTCACCGTATGACCAGGACAGAATCTTCTCAGGGCTGGCGATCGATATCCGGATGGAATCGAATGCCTGCACAGGCACCTGAGGATTGAAAAGATTCATGACCTCTTGGTTCATGCCGTTTCTCCATGGGGCAAAGAGTGCCCTCTACTTGCGATGGATATCCGCCGCCGCGGGTCCATCTAGATCAAATGCCGCTTCCTCAGCGGCCCGAAAAACTGGTCGGGTGCGCGAGCATTGCCGCGCACCCTTCCCTTTTTACTCTGCAGCGTCAGGCAATGCCTGCTGTTGCTGTTCTTGGGCACGAGTATCGTCCAGCTCGACATTGAGACCGAGCGAGCGCATTTCCTTGACGAGAACGTTGAAGCTCTCCGGAATACCGGCTTCGAAAGTATCGTCGCCACGGACGATTGCTTCGTAAACCTTCGTGCGACCGGCGACGTCGTCGGACTTGACCGTAAGCATTTCCTGCAGCGTGTAAGCTGCACCGTATGCTTCCAGGGCCCAGACCTCCATTTCACCGAAACGCTGACCGCCGAACTGAGCTTTACCACCCAGAGGCTGCTGCGTAACGAGCGAGTAAGGTCCGATCGAAC
The DNA here is from genome assembly GCF_054049495.1 of Phyllobacterium sp. P5_D12. Classification (NCBI taxonomy): domain Bacteria; kingdom Pseudomonadati; phylum Pseudomonadota; class Alphaproteobacteria; order Hyphomicrobiales; family Phyllobacteriaceae; genus Phyllobacterium; species Phyllobacterium sp. P5_D12. The sequence continues at coordinate 2,667 of NZ_JBFUMG010000246.1, forward strand.
GAGCGTGGATCTTGTCGTCGACCAGATGGTGCAGCTTCAGCATGTAGATGTAGCCGACGGTCACCTGACGATCGAAAGTCTCACCCGTACGTCCGTCATAAAGCGTCGACTGACCCGAAGAATGCAGGCCCGCCTGTTCCAGCATCACATTGATGTCCGGTTCATGCGCACCGTCAAACACCGGCGTTGCAATCGAGACGCCACGCTTCATCTGTTCGCCAAGACGAATGATGCTCTCATCGTCATAATTGCGAACCGGCTCGTTGCGGTCATTGTCCGGAATGATCGATTCAATCGTCATTCTCAGCGGAGCAATATCGCCCTGTTCGCCCTGTGCGTGCTGTGCCTTGTAGGCCTCGATCAGTTCCCCGATCTTCTTGCCCATTCCGGCGCAAGCCCAGCCCAGATGCGTTTCGAGAATCTGCCCGACATTCATGCGGCTTGGCACGCCAAGCGGGTTGAGCACGATGTCGACATGCGTTCCGTCTTCAAGGAACGGCATATCCTCAACAGCGGCGATACGCGAAACAACGCCCTTGTTGCCATGACGGCCAGCCATCTTGTCGCCTGGCTGGATCTTGCGCTTCACAGCGACAAAGACCTTGACCATCTTCATGACGCCTGGAGGCATCTCGTCGCCGCGCTGGACCTTTTCGACCTTGTCCATGAAACGCTGCTCGAGCAATTTCTTGGAGTCATCGTACTGGTTGCGCAGAGCTTCGATTTCGCCCTGGATCTTCTCGTCCTCGACAGCAAACTGCCACCACTGGGAACGCGGGTATTCGCCCATGACGTCCTGTGTAACGACAGTGCCCTTCTTGAACGCCTTCGGTCCGGCAACAGCAGACTTGCCATCGAGAACGTCGGCCAGACGGCCATAGACGTTGCGGTCAAGGATCGCCTGTTCGTCGTCGCGGTCCTTGGCCAAACGCTCGATTTCCTCGCGTTCGATCGCCATGGCGCGTTCGTCCTTCTCAACGCCGTGGCGATTGAAAACGCGAACTTCCACAACTGTACCATAGGTCCCGGGTGGCATGCGCATCGAGGTGTCCCGTACGTCCGAAGCCTTCTCACCGAAGATGGCGCGCAGAAGCTTCTCTTCCGGGGTCATCGGGCTTTCGCCCTTCGGTGTGATCTTGCCGACAAGGATATCGCCCGGCTGAACTTCCGCGCCGATATAGACAATGCCAGCTTCGTCCAAGTTCTTCAGCGCTTCTTCCGAAACGTTCGGAATGTCGCGCGTGATTTCTTCCGGTCCGAGCTTCGTGTCGCGGGCCATGACTTCGAACTCCTCGATATGGATCGAGGTGAAGACATCATCCGAAACGATCTTTTCAGAAAGAAGGATGGAATCTTCGTAGTTGTAGCCATTCCACGGCATGAACGCGACGAGCACGTTGCGGCCGAGCGCCAGATCGCCCAGATCCGTCGAAGGACCATCAGCGATGATGTCACCCTTTTCGATCCGGTCGCCAACACGAACCAGCGGACGCTGATTGATGCAGGTGTTCTGGTTCGAACGCTGGAACTTCATCAGGCGATAGATATCGACGCCCGACTTGCCCGGCACGAGGTCTTCCGTAGCACGGATAACGATACGGGTCGCATCGACCTGATCGACAATACCAGTACGGCGTGCACCGATGGCGGCGCCGGAGTCGCGAGCGACGACCGGCTCCATGCCCGTTCCAACGAACGGCGCTTCGGCACGAACCAGAGGCACGGCCTGACGCTGCATGTTCGAGCCCATGAGAGCGCGGTTGGCGTCATCGTTTTCAAGGAACGGAATGAGTGCCGCTGCAACCGAAACAAGCTGCTTTGGCGAAACGTCCATCAGATCCACGTTTTCACGCGGCGCCATCAGAACTTCACCCGCATGACGGCAGACAACGAATTCATCCGTGAATGCACCGGAAGCGTCCAGTTCCACATTGGCCTGTGCCACGTGATACTTGGCTTCTTCCATCGCCGACAGATAAACGACGTCGTCCGTGACCTTGCCGTCGATGATCTTGCGGTACGGGCTTTCAATAAAGCCGTACTTGTTGACCCGGGCAAAGGTTGCGAGCGAGTTGATCAGACCGATATTCGGGCCTTCCGGCGTTTCAATCGGGCAGATACGGCCGTAATGCGTCGGATGAACGTCGCGGACTTCGAAGCCGGCGCGCTCGCGGGTCAAACCGCCAGGTCCCAATGCCGAAAGACGACGCTTGTGCGTGATCTCGGACAGCGGGTTGGTCTGATCCATGAACTGCGACAACTGCGAGGAACCGAAGAACTCACGAACGGCAGCAGCTGCCGGCTTCGCGTTGATCAGGTCCTGCGGCATCACCGTATCGATTTCGATGGACGACATACGCTCCTTGATGGCGCGCTCCATGCGGAGCAGACCAACACGGTACTGGTTTTCCATCAATTCGCCGACCGAACGCACACGGCGGTTGCCGAGATTGTCGATGTCGTCGATTTCGCCGCGGCCATCGCGCAGATCAACCAGCATCTTGACCACAGCCAGGATGTCTTCCTTGCGCAGGATGCGAACAGTGTCTTCCGCATCGAGATCGAGACGCATGTTCATCTTGACGCGGCCAACAGCCGAAAGATCGTAACGCTCACTGTCGAAGAACAACGACTTGAACATTGCTTCGGCGGAGTCGATCGTTGGCGGTTCACCCGGACGCATGACACGGTAGATGTCGAACAGTGCGTCCTGGCGGTTCTCGTTCTTGTCAACGGCAAGGGTGTTGCGGATATACGGTCCGATATTGACGTGATCGATATCGAGAATGTTGATCTCGGAAACGCCCGTGTCGAGCAGAACCTTGAGTGTCTTCTCGTCGAGTTCATCACCGGCTTCGAGATAAACTTCACCCGTCTCCATATTGACGATATCTTCGGCGAGATAAGTGCCGAGCAGATCGTCTTCTGTCGCCTTGATGAACTTCAAGCCCTTTTCAGCAAGCTGCTTGGCACTGCGTGCCGTCAGCTTCTTGCCCGTTTCGAGAACAACCTCGCCCGTATCGGCATCCACGACGTCCGTAGTAGCCTTGAACCCGCGGAAGCGATCCACGGAGAACGGAATACGCCAGGTGTCGCCATCGCGGTTGAACGTGAGCGTGTTATAGAAAGTCGACAGGATTTCTTCCGAATCCATGCCAAGCGCCATCAATAGCGACGTCGCAGGGATCTTGCGGCGGCGGTCGATACGCGCATAGACGACGTCCTTGGCATCGAATTCGATGTCGAGCCAGGAACCGCGATAGGGGATGACGCGCGCAGCAAACAGCAGCTTGCCGGACGAATGCGTCTTGCCCTTGTCGTGATCGAAGAAAACGCCCGGCGAACGATGCATCTGCGATACGATCACGCGCTCGGTGCCGTTTACAATGAACGTGCCGTTATCGGTCATGAGCGGCATATCGCCCATGTAAACGTCTTGTTCCTTGATGTCCTTGATCGACTTCGCGCCTGTATCCTCATCAATATCGAACACGATGAGGCGCAGCGTCACCTTGAGCGGCGCAGCATATGTCAAATCGCGCTGACGGCATTCGTCAACGTCGAATTTTGGAGCTTCGAACTCGTACTTGACGAATTCGAGCATGGAAGCACCCGAGAAATCC
>NZ_JBFUMG010000247.1:0-6265 GCF_054049495.1 Phyllobacterium sp. P5_D12
GCCGTAGCCTTGATCGAGAAGATCAGGAGATATTTCTTCGTGAGAAAGCACACGACACCCGTGAAGAACGCTCGATCCAGGTAACCGAGTTATTGATTTGATTGACAGCATCGCAGACATAAATTGACGTTCGATTCACACAATCCGTCACCTATTGCGACGGGGTTTCCGTCGCATCTACTAGGCGAGGTCGCAATTCAAAGCGCTCAGCCGTGCTATTTTTGCCTACTCTTCATGTCGCCGAACACCTTCTTGATGTCAGCCATTTGTTCATCCGCCAATTTGTCGACACCCTCGGAGATGAATCTGGTAACATCCAGATTGAGCTTCACCGTGAATCTGATACCGGATTCCTTGAAGGCATCTTGGCCACAATCGGCGTTGAGGGCTGCCACCGAACTGTAGGCAGGACCGATAGATTCAACATAAGAAGCAGTGGCGACGGTGACATCAGCCTGTCTGCTTGCCAAATCGATGTTCATCTTTCCGATCCTGCTGGAATAACGTGCCGATGCCATGAGTTGGGTGGCCCGATCCAAGGAAAACTTGGCCCGTTTATATTCCTTGATCGCGCTGTCAAGCCTCTTGACGATGTCGCTGCAGACAGGCGCAGCCGTCGGCGCGGTCGGATCAGTGCTTTGAGCCAGCGCACTCGACAACGTTGAAACAAGCGAAATCGTCAAAACGACGGCAGGGCTGAGTTTCCTCATTCAACCTTTCCCCAGCTGCGCGAGCAATCCATATCATAGCATCATTCATCCGGAACCCAAGATGGGTGGTCACAGGCAAACTTTACGCCTGTCCATTTGTTCATTGGGGAGATGGTCAACGGAGGAAGAACCGTTCGCTACAGGGAAAACCCACTGGGACCAATTGTTTCGTCTTCAAAGTCCCTCAGTCAAATATGGGATCACCGGACATGTCACACGTATTGGATCACGAGCGTGGAGAGAGCATTGAGGTGGGATCCAAGACCACGACCTTCGTGCCGACCGGGACGAGTGGATTCGTGGGCCCACCGTCGAGACATCATGTTGTTCGTTGGAATCCAAAGGGGTGTCTGCACACCCCACCTAGCGACCCGTCGAAACAATTCGACCGTGCGCTTGTGGCTAACAGGTGCTCAGACACCGCTCCTCTCAACCCGCAGGCCCGGTATAACCAATCGCATTCGGGCCCCCATTCATCTCTCGAAGCTTGGTTATGTACTGCTGCGGACGCAGCAGGTGGCCGGGCACTTTATAGCCCATGGACCGGGCAATGTCGCCCACATAGGCATTGCAGTTATACGTCGTCGCTTGCCAGAAGTGCGATCTGGCCTTCAGTTTGCGTATGTAGGCAACGACGTTATTGTATTCGGCTTCGCTCAACATGACGCGCCAGCTCGCCGACCTGTACCTGTCTTCCAGATCACCGTCGCTCGCCCCGGTCTCAGCCGGCACGGGTATATAATGACCAAGAATGTAGGGAACGACACTATCTGTAGCCGGGGCAAGGCCGGATACTTCGGGATCGATCATTTGGCCCGCCTCGTCCAGACGGCCAAAAATCACGAAAGTGTGGCCGTAGGTGAGGGCATAGCGGGAGCGGAACTCAATGAAGTATCGCCCTTCCTTCTGCTGAAGTGTCGAAGTGGTTGAGGGAGCGCCGACTGCCATCGAGCCTTGATTGTTGTAGGTCACGACATTCGGCTTGATTCCCGTATTCGACACACATCCCTCTACCGCGAGGGCAAGCAAGGCTACCAAGACTAGACGACCACTTGCAATCATCATTCCATTCCCGAACTCGAGGAGCGAACACCGTCTCAGCGACTGAGCCTACCTTGTCGCTCGCCACGCATGTGCTTGGACTGAAAAACCGCTAGTACGACAACTACCGCGATCAGAAATTCACCGGACGATCTTGTTCCCCAATGAGAGTAGCGAACAGCTGCAAATTACCACAGAAAGCGGTGAAGGCTAGCGGCCGATGCAAGGCACAGTTAGTTTCACACAGGAACCGACGGTTCCAACATTACTGCTCGCGCGCTGATCGCGTGTGCATCCAGCCAAGCGGGGAAAACCCGATCGATTTTGCTATCTGTCATCATCTTTCGGTTCTGGCGTGTCGCCCTAGCCCTGGCTATCCCCGTCCCAGAGCCCGGACCAGTTCCGCCGTTAACGGTGCCACCGCCAATTCAATTGTGGAGATGAGACGCCGTTGCTAAATCCGATGAGGTAGCTCGCTTGCCCGCCGCCGTCGACGGCTGGCATATCAATAGGGCGAAGGGCCAAAAATCTACCCAACAAGGAAAAAATCATCAGCACTACCGCCCCGAGAATGATTATCGGGACGGCAAGCAATATCGTGCCGCAAGCCTAAGACGGACGAATGCGCTTCCCCGTGTTTTTCTCGAAAAGGAATACGTCCTCGGTCCTGTAACCGATAGAAACGTTATCTCCCAATCCGATGGCTGCTGACCGAGGTGCCACGACGAGGAGTGGCCCAGTCGCCGTCTTGGCGTGAATGTTGCGATTGCTGCCCGTAGTCTCGATAAGCATCACTTCGCCCGCGAATTCGATCGCCATCCTTTTGTCGCCCGTTGACAGAACGCCGTTTTCGGGCCGCAAACCAATTACAACTTGTGATCCTTCAAGCTCTGGAGGGCAAGTTATCGGAATGCGGATTCCCTCAATGGTCTTGACTAAGCCTTCCTTACAGACGGCATCGATAAAATTCATCGGGGGCGATCCGATGAACCCAGCCACGAACAGACTTGCCGGATCGTCGTAAATTTTTTCTGGGGTGTCGAATTGCTCAAGCACACCCTTGTTCATGACGGCGATCCGGTCAGCCAATGTCAACGCCTCCACCTGATCGTGTGTGACGTAGATCATCGTTGCCTTCAATTGCCTGTGCAGATGCTTTATCTCTGCCCGCATACTGCTCCTCAACTCAGCGTCGAGATTGGATAAAGGCTCATCCATCAAATACGTCTTGGCGTCACGGGCGATCGCCCGTCCCATGGCGACGCGCTGGCGTTGGCCGCCGGACAGGTCCTTGGGCTTTTTGTGGAGATAGTCCGAAAGCTGCAAGAGATGCGCGACCACTTCGACGCGCCTTAGCCTTTCGGTTTTGGAGACGCCGCGCATTTCCAAACTGAAGCCGATGTTCTCTGCGACTGTGAGGTGGGGGTAGAGCGCATAATTCTGAAAGACCATCGCGATGTCGCGGTGCTGCGGCGGGATATCGTTGGCTACCCTGCCGCCTATTCTGAGAGTTCCCGATGAGATCCGCTCCAAACCAGCAATCATGCGCATCATCGTTGATTTGCCGCAACCTGAGGGACCTACAATTACGACAAACTCGCCCGGCTCGATATCGAGATCCACGTTCTTAACAACGGGAGTATCGGCTTGGTACGACTTGCTGACATTTTCGAGCGCAATCGAAATCATGACGCTCGTGTGTCCCGATAGAATTCGTCACGAACGCGTAAAGCGACTGACGGTCTGTCCGTCGTCATGACTTTGGCACCCAACGCAAAAGCTTTTGTCATCTGGGGTACGCTATGGGCAGCCCAGCAACCGATCTCTATCGCTGATTGACCGCACATTTCCACGACCCGTTCATCAAGCAGTTCGATATTGACGCCGATCTCAGGAATGGCGTTCGTTCGGGCAATGGAGATTATCTCCGGAATGCCAAGCTGCCTGTGCAGCTGCGGGCTGATCAACCAAAGAACAGGGCGTTCCTGCGTCCGCTTAAGCTCCTGCAGAATTTCCAAATAGAAGGCAGAGAATACTGTTTTCTCCAACATCCCCTCTCGCGCCAATGTTTCCGCCACGTTTGGAATGAATGAGTGGTAGGGAATGCCATTCTTGTCGGCTTTGATCTCACAGCGAAAGCCAACTGACCCGTCGCGATAGACGTTGCAAAGCTCTTCGAGGGTGAGGGGGCTTTCGCCCTTCGAATAGTTGATGCGCGCGGCTTTGATCTCATGCAATGTCAAATCAGCGAGCGCTCCGACACTGTCCGTGGTGCGATCCATGTTGGCATCATGATGCACCACGATGTGCCCGTCCGCCGTCGGATGCACATCGAACTCCACTTGCTCCAGTGGCATGCCGGACGTCGCCCGAAAGCCAGAGGGTGTGGAGTCGCCATACTCGAGGGTGCCGCCCCGATGGGACGCTATCATCGTTTTCATTATATTTCCTTCAGTGGTCATTTGATTGCGCCCATGGAGATGCCGCGGACGAGGTGGCGCTCAACGAGGGCAAATCCGAGTAACACAGGAAGCATCGTCAGTGTGGCGGCCGCCATGACCAGTGGCCAGTTCACCAGGCCTTCCTGCGCATCCATCTTGTAAAGCCGGGCGAGGCCAATCTGCAGTGTCAGCATGTCCGGACTGTCGGTAGCAATCAGCGGCCAGACGTAACTGTTCCACTCTCCCAAGAAGATGAACAGCCCCATCGCGTAGATGGCAGGCTTCGACATGGGGATGATAACGCGGTAGAGCACCTTCCAGGCGTTCGCGCCATCCATCCAGGCCGCCTCGTCGAGGGAGCGGGGTATGCCGCGGAAATACTGGCGCAGGAAGAATGTCGCAAAGCCATTGGCCACAGCGGGCAGAATCAATCCTGCATAGGTGTCGAGCAGACCCACTCGGGCAAAATTCAGGTAGTTGGGTATCAGGGTGATGTGACCGGGGATCATCAAGGTTGCAATTACAAGCCCGAAGATCAAATCCCTGCCGCGGAATTCGAAACGTGAAAATGCATATGCCGCCATGATCGACGTGGCCAGGCTGAGGATGGTTACTCCGCCCGACACAATGAGGCTGTTGAAGAGGTAGCGGAGAAAATTCATCTTCTCCACTGCAACAACATAGTTTTGAAGTGTCATTTCGCCGTTGCCGGAAAAGAAACCATTGGCCGTCTGAAACGAGATCCAGATGCCGTAGAGGAGGGGGGAGAGGAACAACAGACCGACCGCGACAGCAGTGCTCCTCAGGACAACGCCGCCGCTAGTGTTCATAATGCACCCGCTTGCCCAATATCCGGGACTTCAAGACCGTCAAAACAACCAGGAATACGAACAGCAACACTGCAAGCGCCGAGCCCTTACCGACATCGAACAGCGTGAATCCGGTCCGGTAGAGCATGTTCACCATCATATCGGTGGACATCGCGGGCCCGCCCTGCGTCATCACGTCGACAATGGTGAAAATCTGGAAGGACTCGATAACGGAGACGATGAGCAAAAAATATGTGGTCGGCATGACGAGCGGAAACGTCACCCTCCGGAACGTATGCCACCTCTTGCCGCCATCCATCTTTGCGGCTTCATACAGGTCTTCTGGAATTGCCTGCAGGCCTGCGACGTAGATGACGATATCGTAACCCAATTGCTTCCAGGTGTTGACGATGATGATCACCCAAAGGGCAAGCGAAGGCGTTTGCAACCACGGCACTTTGGCTATGCCAAGATTGTTGAGCAGCGCATTTGCCACGCCCGCGTCAGTGGAAAATATCCATGACCATATCACCGCAATTGCTACGCTGGACGTGACGGCGGGTAGAAAGAACGTCCCGCGCAACGCCCGCACGGTCTTGCTCTCGGTGGTCAGGTAACGCGCGATGGCTATGGCAAGGGCCAGCCGCAAGGGTACTGAAATGGCGGTGAATATCAGCGTGATGGTGACTGAATTCCAAAACTCATCCGAGCGCACCAGTTCGCTGTAGTTCAACAAGCCAACGAACGGCTTGTCGGACGACATGAAATCCCAATGACGGAAACTCAGATCGAAACTGACGAGTATGGGCCAATAGGTGAATGCCAAAATGAACAGGACGATGGGTAAAACCATCGCATAAGGCGTGAAGCGAACAAGCATCTAATATCCGAAGGACGGCCTACTGGTGAGATCGTCGATACGCGATCATCCGGTTGGATCAACCATCCCATCGTAGGCTGCAGCAGTCCGGGCAATGGAAAAAACTTATTGATGAGCATGAAGTCCTTCACATTCAACGTCGCTAATGGGCAATTATGCGAGATCGCGATGGCTGCGATAAGGAGGTCCTGTTCGGGTTGCACGCGCGATGAATTCGGGTTCATAAACCAGAACTGCTTCAACTGCGGCGTTGTGATCATCTTGGCATAGATTGCTGCGGCGTGTTCCGTCGGCGAAAGGAGTTCCATACCCGCGGCCATGACGAGGTTTAGCCATCGTAGATGCGCCTTCCAGTTCTTGTTTCCGTCGAGGCGCTTGATATTG
>NZ_JBFUMG010000248.1:0-6250 GCF_054049495.1 Phyllobacterium sp. P5_D12
ATCTTGAGCTGGCCGGGATTGATAGTTCCGGACATAACCTGCGAAACCAGCGTCTTCATTGAGTCATGGTAACTAAGCACCGTGTCGCCGGTCGGACCATTGGCGTCGAAGGTGGACATCACAGCGATGCGCACCCGCAGCCATTTGTCGCCGTCGATAATGTCATCGCCGCCGCGGCCTTCGATGAGGTCGCTGCCGTCGCCGCCGAGCAAGATATTACCGCCGACGAAGCTACCCTGGGCATCGAACGAGGTCGCGCCCGCACCCACCAGCAGTTGCTGTAGCCCGCCGATCAGGGCGAGGCCCTCGGCGTCGAGTGCACTGCCACGGAAGCCTTCGGTCGGCACATCTGCAGCGGTCACGTCGGTGCCGCGGATCACGTCGGCGAATTTGGAGCCCGAGGCACCTTCCACCTGGGTAAAGGTATCCAGCGCCACGTTGGCTGGAAGCACCGGTACGCCGGGTAGGATCTGCCGGGCGAGATCGACGTCCACAGGGAAGTTCATGTCGGCATAAGTGGTCCAGTCATAGCCGGACATGCCGTCGAACTTGCCACGGCCGAGACTGCCGAACCAGATATCGTCGCCCCCTTCGCCAATGAACTCGTCAAAGCCGCCGTCGCCATGGAACACGTCATGCCCCTTGACCGCGTCGGCCTGGAACTGGTCGTCGAAATCGTCGCCGACCGCGCCGGTCCACGCTCCCACCTCGATCCAGTCATCGCCTTCGCCGCCCAACGTCTGCTCGGTGGTCTTGCTGCCGAGCACGAAGTCATTGCCGACGCCGCCGAAGGCTTCGTCGAGCAAGTCGGCGCCCAGGATGATGAAGTCCTGGCCCGCGTCACCGACGATCAGATCGACGCCAGCGCCGGCATTGATCGCATCGTGACCCGCGCCAGAGCGGATGATGTCGTCACCGAACAAATCGGTGATGATGTCGTCGCCGTCGCCGCCGAAGTAGGAGTCGTTACCGGAGCCCCCTTCGAGCCGGTCATTGCCACCGTCGGCATAAAGCGTGTCGTCCCCCTCGCTGCCGATCAGGATATCATCCCCATCGGTGCCACCCAGCAGGACGTGTTCAGTGCCGGTATATTTCAGGTAATTGGTGTCAGCGCCCGGGGTGGCGGGATTGTTGCGGATCACCAGCGGGGTCAGAATGCTGCCCCCAGTCGGATCGTTACCGAGATTGTCGGCAGATTCATCGACATCCGTGGTCGTCGGGTCATCGAGCAGGATGCCGTCCGCGCCGGCGGTTTCGCCKAGGCCGGGGTTCCATTGCTTGGTCCGGTCCACTTCCAGGATCAGGCCGGGGGTCGAGAACACGTCCGAAGGAAGGTGGCCCGCGTCGGCATTGAGGCTGATGATCTTGGCGAAAGTGTTGTTTTCCATTTCAGACAACAGATGCAGGCCGTCAAGTCGCTGTAGGTAGTAGAACCGGTCGCCGTCCTGAAGTTGTTCGAGCTGAACTTCGAACACGAAGTTGAAGGTCGAACCGAGCATGCCGCCAAACGGCAGGATCTTTTCCGCGAGACCGCCGATCCACAGGTCGATATTGTCCAAACCGGTTGTGGTGATGCCGTTGACATTGGCCCAGGCGCCGGTACCGTTGAGGAAATCCAGGCGGTCAGCGGGCGCAAGGTCGACAATGCCATCGCCATCGATATCCATGTCGCCGAAGATCAGCAGCATGGCGGCATCGCGCTTGCCTTCGATCGTCGTTTCGGCGGTAATGGAAGAATGGAGACCATAAGCCGCCATGAAGTTGATGACGGAAGCTTCATTCTTGAGGTTACCAGCGAACTCCACCCAACTATCATAGGGCTTGAGTTCAGGCGCATGCGAACTTGCCTCGTAGAAATCGCGGCGAGCGGCGTTCAACGAAGGCACGCCGGTATCCCGGCCACGCGCCAGATTGATGGTTGCCAGGTCGAGGGGCAGGCCGAGCAGGTTGTTGCGCAGCGCACTGGTGACGAACTCGTCGATCTCATTGCCGACCTGGCGCGTCATGCCGCGGATGATGTCGCCCGCAGCAATGCCGTCGGCGATGGTGTGGCCTGAGTCGAACTCGATCGGATTGAGGAAGCCCTGAATAAGGCTGATCTGATCATTGGTGAACGAGGCATCGAGCCTATCGATCTGCTCGGTCAGCATGGAATGGCCGAAGCGGTAAACCACGTGAGCGAACTCGGCGACGATGGCCGGGTTGATGTCGGCGTGATAGCCGTCAGGCACTACGAAGAAATCAATATTGGGTTGAATTTTGCGAGCAAAATCCTCGAACACGGTATGCTGGTACTGCATTTCCGTGCCGAACTTGGCGGCCTGAAACAAGCGTTCGCCATCCCAGGTCAGCGTGTCGGCATAAGCTGCAAGAGCAATCGGGTCCGTCGGGATGGCATCGACCTGCGTCTGCGTCAGGTCTACGTCGAGCCACTCATTGATGAAGGCCATATCCTTGCTGGCGAGCACCACTTCCTTGGTATGCTGGGCAAGCCGGTTATGTTCGGAATGGAAAATGTGATGCACGGCGGTCAGGCCGATGTTTTCGTTAACGCGGCCGTCGCCGGCAATGAAGTGCGCATCGAGCAATTCGTTATCATAGACGGCCGGGTTGTTGCCGGGGTTCTGAAGGCCGATTTCGATATCGCCGTCCGCAATGCCGTTCGGAACCGCGTCATGGGCGATATCGGCCAGGAATGCTGCATTGATGCGAATTGCACTCGTCAGCGGCACCGGCGCGGCGGGCGTACCTGAAATAACGATGTCGTCTGCAGTATTGGGAATGCCATCGGCCCCGACGCCTGTAATGACTTGGGCAAAGCCCACGGCATTCGGGATGAAGTTGCCATAAGCGTCGGTGCGCAGCAGAGGCACGGCGCCAACATCCTGGTCGGTCAGGAGAATGCCAAGCATCTTGGCTTGTTCCTTGACATCAGCCCAGGTCGCCATACCACCCGGCTGCGCGCCACCACCTTCAATGAGGTTGCCGGTAGCGTGCGGCTTGCCATCCGCACCCATCGCGTATTGACGCAAGAAAACCTGATGGGAGGCGTGCGAAGTATAGGTCTGGTTTTGATCGACGAAAGGCGTCGTGGTATTGACTGGACGCGTGTCGTCGGCCGTTCCCATAACGCCATCGGCACCAGGGCCCACCGTAGCGCGCGTCAGCACCATGAAGTTGGTGTGACTGCCCTCAACATATAGTGGGTCATCGGGCTGTAGCGGAATGAATACGGTGCCGCTGCCGCCTTTGTTTACAAGATCAAGGCCGTGATCGAAGAACTGGCCGAATAGGGTGAACCAGGAATTGAACGGTGCCGACAGGCCGACGTCGGGCGAGACGTTGGTGATCTGGACGTTGTCGCCATCCATGGCGATGCCGAACGGCTCAAGTGCGGTATCGCGAACGACGCTCGCCGCTTCAAGATTGGTTACGGTGACATCGTGCGCAGCCGTCGCCGTTGCCAGCGCATCGAGAGCCGCCTGTTCGGCGGCACTCGGCAGCGTGAGCGGGTCGCCGTCGCTGAGGGCGTTGGCAGCTGATTTTGCGTTCTCCATGACAACGCGCGCCTGGTATTCCGCATCAGCAAAAGGCTTGTAGGCGGCATAAATGTTCTGCACGAGAGCCACATTGGCAAGGTCAGCGGCGACGAGGCCGCCCACCTGCAACCCCTTGATGATAGCCGCGGGGTTGCCGAGCGTCTGATCAACGATCAGGTTCGAGATCGTGCGCAGGCTGGAGTCGAATACCAGCGAATTGGGGTTGTTCGACGGATTATAGTTGGGGGACGTCGGCATCGCCGGAGCCGGCCCCGGACCATCGGGATCGAACAGGGTACCATCGGCATTGCGATATGCGGGATCAAGCAATTCAGGGAACGGCAGGTCTGCAGAGCCCCACATTTCTTGTCCAGGCAACAGGTTGTTGTAAGAACCGTCGACGGTCCGCAGCCCCAGGCTAAGTGTATAGGCTGGAACGGACCCAACCTGGCCAGCAGCGCCCACACCGAAGAGCGGCGCAGCGTTCGGATCATCGGGATTGGCAACGTATGCGGCGTGCTTTTCGGCGATCTTGATCTGCTCGAGAATGAATTCCAGATCGGAACGGATATAGTTTACCATTTTGTTAGTCTCCCTTTAACCCCAATAGAATCGCCGTCATGGCGTATTCCGACCGCGCCGCTTACGCGGGCGCTTGTTGCATTGTCCCGTGATCTTGGGTCGTATTGAGCGCTCCGGCTGGTAGCGGGATGTCAACATGATTGGCACGAGTTTCGATGGTCGGATGATGGAGAGGCGCAGGCCAACGTGATAGTTCTGAAGGTCCTGCGACTTTGGCAACACTAAGGTCCCAAGATGATTAGGACCAAAGGCACGAGCTAGTGATCCAATGCGGGGCTCGAAGCGGCGGAAACCTGGACCAACGTAAGGTGGGAGATGTAATTCGGACCGGCGTGTTTATCCTGGAGGTCCGTTTTGTCGATTCCGAGCTGGTCATCATCCAGTGGCAAAAGGGCGAACCGATTCCGGTCTATCCGCCAGCTCTCGCAGTGAACACAGCCGAATGGGAATGATAGATTAGTTGTGTATCTGAGTATGCACGGAAATGATAAGAACTTGGAACGAACTTCGTGAGTTTTTGAAACCGATTCATCAAGCCCTGTCCGGCAGGGGCATAGCAACTTTTCAACGTGTGGCGGAGCGTCGTCAACCATCATGTCGACGGTGATAGGTGAGGAAAGCTATCCTTTGCGACCGTGGGAAGCTGCGACAACGTGCACTGGGAAGATGCACTGGTGGCTGAATGGTCTTCTATCACAACTGGTTGCGAGGGGATAAGAGCGCCTATGAGTGCGTCACCCTCAGGAAGGCTGCTTCTGGCCATGACCGATTTGTTGTCTGCGCCGGTCCTCAACAGAAACAAGAATAGATTCCGGCAGGCTGTAGTTGCAGCCTTGAGCATTCCCCGCCAAGCACTGGCACTGGCGGACTACTCCCAAAGTGAAGGCCCAACCCCCACATTGATCCGGCGAACAGCGGAAAGGTGCTTTTACTCGGGATTCCAGCCCATTCCGTTCTTTCGCAACGCTTCTTCGAGCTTCTCCTTGATATACTCCTCACAGCGGTGTGGGAACTGCGTGTGAATGTCCTCCACTTCTTTCGACATATGGCGGATATTGAGATCAGCAGCCTTGGCCCGTTCTGCCCGTCTGCCGATCTCTGCCAATAATTCTGCATTTTGGCTCATCGTTCGTTCCTCCCTTGGATGGAAACATAGCAGACTTCGCGTGGACTTCCGACCGGTTTTCGGATAACGATGCCCATGATGGAGCATCCAATCCTCATTGCCATTGCTGTGATCGTGATCTGCGTCGGAGTTGTATTAGCGGTCTTCGCCCTCCGGGCAGACTGAAGCCAACGCGAGCCATCAATTGCACTAATTGAGCTTGCTACCCCGCTCGGCGCCGATCTCAGAAACATGTGTCTCTTGGCTGGACCGCCGTCACGGCGATCTCCTTCGCATCGCGCTTGCCGTGGTCAAAGAGTTTCATCACCATCCCCTTCCGCCACAACTCGCCCATACGGCGTGGCTGTGCTTTCGTTTCCTGTAGAGGCTGCGTCGAGTGAAGCAATGCGGAAGTGTTGCATGTTTAACACGCATTACGCTGCCAAGGTTAGCACACAGCCGCGATGGTTACCGATTGAGCGGAGTTCGATAAGTCGTACGCCGCATCCAAGGCATTATTCGGATCAGCGCCAACGAACCGGCCGATATTTTGGGAACATTTTAAACAACAGGTAGCGTGCCTGATAAACCCGGGCTTGGAGTTGAGATCGAGCGCAACGCGATTGAACCCTTCGTGCTTACATACGAGAACTTGGCTTCCTGACCCCATGGCACTTGGATTTGGAGAGAGCTGTGGCAGACGCCGCTTTCCCCAAACGATCCTGACGTCGAGTAACGGCAGCTGATCTTATAGAAGAGAATGGCATCCTGGGGTGGCTGCCCTATGCATGCCGTCGGTCGAGCCAAAAGTCAGCCGCGCACAGCGGCATCCCTGGACGATGACGCCCGACGTCGATTTCATCGTCGATCGCCACGGCTCGATCATTGGAGGTAAGGCGATTTGTCCGATGGAGCCCCTAGCGCGGAATACTAAAATGTCCGCTTCTGCGTTGAGTATTCTAGAAGCGGACTGTCTGCGATCGGCCCCGGAGTGGACGCTAGCCCTGACTTGAAAGAATGACCG
>NZ_JBFUMG010000249.1:0-6226 GCF_054049495.1 Phyllobacterium sp. P5_D12
ATCCTATGCACTTCTTCGGTGAAGAGCGCACGTCGACCGCCCAAACCGAGACGGCAGAGCGCTGGAAAAAGAAACTGCGTGAATTCGACGGTTTTGTTGTCACCGTTGCGGAATACAACCACGGCCCGACCGCAGTTCTGAAGAATGCTATCGATCTTGGTGAGTTCATTCACAAGCCGGTTGGATTTGTCGGCTATGGCGGCGTTGGCGGTGCCCGCGCAATCGAGCATCTTCGACTGGTTTTTGTGGAGATGAGTGCCGCATCAGTCAAGACCGGCATCCACATCTCCTTCCCCGAATATCTCACTGTGGTCAAGGGCGAGAAGAAGCTTGCCGACTATGAACATCTCAATGAAGCGGCCAACAACCAGCTCAACCAGCTTGTCCTGTGGGCAAACGCTTTAAAAACAGCCCGCGCGGCTTGACGATTGAAGAGCGGCCGCGCAAGTGGCCGCTCATTTGTCGGACCAGACCGCCAATTCGTAACCCTCCGGATCGGTGAAGTGAAAGCGGCGCCCGCCGGGGAAATTGAAGATCGGCTTGACGATCTTGCCGCCCGCCTTTTCAACCCGCTTCAATGTATCCGCAAGATCGTCGGCGAAGAAGATGACCAAGGGACCGCCACCCGGTTTGACGTCGTTGGCATTGGCAAATCCGCCTTTGAGATTACCATCGGCAAACTCGCAGTAATCGGCGCCGTAGTCGGTGAACGACCAGCCGAATATACTGCCATAGAAACTGCGAGCCCGCGCAATATCCTTCACGTTGAATTCGATATAGTCGATACGCTTGTCCCTGCCTGAATTGGCCATTTTTCACCTCACGCCACAAGTTGTGCTTCGAGCACGTCCTTGAGTTTCTGCAGGTCACGCATCACCCAGGCTGCGTCTGCAGTGAATTTTTCGTCGTCCATTCCCGGCAGCCGGAACAAGGTGAATGTTACCTCCGAATTTTCTCCGTTGGCGACAACCCGCAATGGAATGTAAACCTCCTCGCCAGTTTCGGTGATGACCCAGTGATCGAGAACGCCGAGCTTGTTTGGCGGTGCAAAACGTAGCCTAAGCTTACCGGCAGGACTGTCCGCCAGCCATTCGTCGCCCAACTTTTGCAAAGCAGAAGTTAGCCCCGAGGCCCATTCTGGCAGGTTTTCCGGGATGCTTGCGTAGTCATAAACGTCGCGCCAAGATCGCTGAATGGAAATTTGAAGGGTTCGCGCTTCATGCGTCGCCATGCCCTGTCCTCCCTGCATGCTCTAATCGATTTTAACTTAGCATGGCATCGTTTTCGGGCCAACATTTGCCGCTTGAACCTTGCCTCCCGTCGAGCTTCGCAGTAGTGATCTGCCAACTCCCATCAGGAAAAGTGCATGATGAGCTCTACGCGTACCGAAACAGATACTTTTGGCCCGATCGAAGTTGCCTCGGACAAATATTGGGGCGCACAAACCGAACGCTCACTGCACAATTTCAAAATCGGCGGCGAAAGAATGCCGATCCCGCTTGTACGTGCTCTCGGTATAGCAAAGCGCGCCGCCGCCGAAACCAACATGGCACTTGGCAAGCTCGATGAAGTGATTGGCCGTGCCATCACCGTCGCTGCCGAAGAAGTCATCGAGGGCAAGCTGGATGACCATTTCCCACTCGTCGTCTGGCAGACGGGATCAGGCACGCAGTCGAACATGAATGCCAATGAGGTGATCTCCAATCGCGCTATCGAAATGCTGGGTGGAACAAAGGGCTCGAAAAAGCCGGTTCATCCCAATGATCACGTCAATATGAGCCAATCGTCGAACGATACGTTTCCGACTGCAATCCACATTGCCACAGCAGTGGAGGCGACAGAGCGTCTCTTTCCAGCACTCAACCATCTGACGGCGGCGCTGGCCAAAAAAGAAGAGGCCTTTGCAGAGATAATCAAGATCGGCCGCACACATACACAGGATGCAACCCCAGTCACACTTGGTCAGGAATTCTCGGGCTACCGGGCTGCGCTGGAATACGCGCACAAGCGCATCGAACAAAGCTTGGCGGACGTGTTCCTGTTGGCACAGGGCGGCACCGCCGTCGGTACCGGCCTCAATGCGCCGATTGGCTTCGATACCGGATTTGCCGATGCCGTGTCCGATATTACCGGGCTGCCATTCAAGACGGCCCCGAACAAGTTCGAGGCACTGGCCAGCCACGGTGCACTCACAAACTTCCACGGCAGCCTCAATGCGCTCGCCACCGATCTGTTCAAAATTGCCAATGACATCCGTTTTCTCGGCTCCGGTCCTCGCTCCGGACTTGGTGAGTTGAAACTGCCCGAAAATGAACCGGGCTCATCAATCATGCCTGGCAAGGTCAATCCGACCCAAGCCGAAGCACTGACCATGGTCGCCACACAGGTGTTCGGTAACAACGCCACCGTCACCGTCGCAGCCAGCCAGGGTCATTTCGAGCTCAATGTTTTCAAGCCTGTGGTTGCACTGAACGTGCTTCAGTCGATCCGCATTCTCTCCGATGCGATGATCTCCTTTGCCGATAATTGCGTCGAAGGTATTGAGGCGGACGAAGTCCGCATCAAGGAACTGCTTGAGCGTTCATTGATGCTTGTCACAGCCTTGGCCCCGGCAATCGGCTATGACAATGCTGCCAAGATAGCCAAGACAGCCCACAAGAATGGTACGACACTGAGGGAAGAAGCCCTAGCGAGCGGTCACGTCTCAGCCGAAGACTATGATCGCCTCGTGCGCCCGGAACGAATGATCGCGCCAGAGTGAGATTGGAAAACCGTTCTCTTGTGAACAATGTGTAGAGAAAATAATGGCTTTGTTTGACAATCGGATTTAGCTATTGGGGGTTCAACGCCAAACCCGGAGAGATTTCTTATGTCTAACAATGCCCTAGTTACACTGATCAGTCGTATTCTACTTTCGATTCTGTTCATCCCTGCTGGCTTCGGCAAGCTGACCGCTATTGGCGCCACGGGAGGGTACTTCGCTGCCAAGGGCCTTCCTCTGCCGGAAGTTACCGCAGTCATCGTTGGTCTGGTTGAGTTGTTTGGCGGACTTGCCGTACTCGTCGGGTTTCAGACACGCTATGCTGCAATACTGCTTGGCCTATTTACCATTGCCGCAGCATTTGTCGGTCACCTGATTCCATGGGACATGGCGAACCAGACGAACTTCTTCAAGAACCTTGCCATAGCCGGAGGCTTCTTCGTTCTCGCGCAGTACGGTGCTGGCGCACTTTCGGTAGACGCCAAGCGCGGCTGATCGCATTTGACCGAATGCAAAAAAAGGCCGCTCATAGCGGCCTTTTTCTATAAGAGGAACAAGGATTTAGTTCGAAACTTTCGCTTCGCTGACCAATACCGGCTTGTCCCGATAATCTTGCGGGAACAACTTGCTCAGGTTTTCGATTTTTGGCAGATCGTAATAAGCGATATAGGGCTGGGTCGGATTGATCGTGGCGTAATCCTGATGATAGGCCTCGGCTGGATAAAACTTTTCGAGCGACGAGACTTTGGTAACGATCGGGTCGGAATAGACTTTCGCGTTATCAAGCTGGGCAATATAAGCCTTGGCTACCTTTTCCTGATCGGCACTGGTTGTGAAAATCGCCGAGCGATACTGCGTCCCCGTATCCGGCCCCTGACGATTGAGTTCCGTCGGATTGTGAACCACCGAGAAATACACCTGCAGGATTTTGCCAAGGCTGACAGCCTTCGGATCGAAAGTCACCTCGACCGATTCGGCATGGCCGGTGTCGCCACCGCTGACGATCTCATAGCTCGCAGTTTCCTTCTTGCCGCCTGAGTAGCCAGAAACGGCGCCGCTTACACCCTTCATGTGCTGGTAAACGCCTTGGACGCCCCAGAAGCAGCCGCCGGCAAGGACGATGGTCTCGCTTTTGGCCGGCGTAGTTTGATCGAGCGCCGGCGGGGGCACCATGGTGACATCCTCCCCGGCAAGAGCAAAACCGGGAGCCAACAGAATCGCCGTGGCGAGCAGAATTTGACGAAGTTTCATAGGTTTTGTCCTTCTAGCGCTTACGTAGCAACAGGTTTGAATTTCAACGCGACGCCATTCATGCAGTAGCGCAGGCCCGTCGGTTTCGGGCCATCATCGAAAACATGGCCAAGGTGACCGCCGCAGCGATGGCACGAGACCGCGGTGCGCGCCATGCCAAACGACCGATCGGTCTCMTCATTGACGGCGCCCTTTATCGGCCTCCAGAAACTTGGCCAGCCAGTGCCGCTATCGAACTTCGTATCTGAATCGAAGAGCGGCAGATCGCAGCCAGCACATGCGAACGTGCCTTTGCGTTTCTCATGATCCAACGGGCTCGAGAAGGGACGTTCCGTTCCCTCCTGCCGCAATACATCGTACTGTTCCGGAGTCAGCAGCTTTTTCCATTCCGCATCGGAACGCTCAACTTCGAAAGAACCGGCTGCATGGGCGGTGGGCCCGCTCGCAAAGCGCGTGGCCACGAACGCACCAAGCCCTGCTATAGCACCGCCAAAAAGCGTTCGACGTGTCATCATGGCTGAACTCCCTGTGCCAATGTACCGATAATAACCGGTTTCTGCAGGGAGATACGTAAGGACGGCCGGAAAGGTTACACAACCAGCCTGGAATCATGGAGAGTTGATGAAAATCAGCCTTTGTTCAAAGCGGCCTCGATGCGCCGCGACAGTTTTTCGACTGCGCTAGCCTCGGCTGTACCACGTGATGAAAACAGACAGGCTTCCGATTTGAGGATTGTTCCGTCGTCAAGAACCTTGAGATGATTAGCTTGCAGCGTCGATCCTGTCGATGTGATGTCGACGATAATATCAGCGGAGCCCGAAGCCGGGGCGCCCTCAGTCGCGCCAAGACTCTCGACGATCCGATAGACCTGAATGCCATGCATCTGCGAAAAGAACTGCTGTGTGAGACGCCAATATTTGGTGGCAATGCGCAGACGCCGGCCATGGCGCTGGCGGAAATCAGCGGCAACGTCATCAAGATCGGCCATGCTCGATACGTCGTACCAGACCTCTGGCACCGCGACCACAACGTCCGCTTGACCGAAACCGAGCCGTGCTTCGATCTGCACGCGTTCGTCGGCGGACGACAAAGTCTCGCGGATCAGGTCTTCCCCCGTTATGCCCAGATCGACGCTGCCGTAGCCAAGCTCGCGCGCGATCTCCGATGCGGAGAGAAACAGGATATCGATCTGGCTTTCGCCTTTGACCTGCGCCCGATAGTTGCGTTGATCCTTGGGGAGGATCACGCTGAGACCGGCGCTTTCGAGCACACCAAGCGCCTGCTCCTTGAGACGGCCTTTGGATGGAAGGGCCAAGGTAACCGTCATTTTGCCTCTCCGGCGATCTGTTCAAGCCTGTCGAGCCAGATCGAGAATCCGACACCCGGAATGGAGCCAACGGCTCCCAGCATCGTCAGCAACCGGTCATAACGCCCGCCACCCACGATCGCGCCGAGGTCAATATGGTTCAGCGCGCGCGTTTCATAGACGAGACCGGTATAGTAATCGAGCGGGCGTCCGAAGGCGGCGTCGTAGATAATAGTCTCCTCTCCGATGCCCGCTTCGACGACCGAAGCTGCCCGTGCCTCGAATTGTTCCAGCGCAGGCCCAAGATCAAACTCGTTGGCACGCGCGAAACCGAGCAATTCACCGGCGGCGGATCGCAGTGGCACGCGGATCGCGAGAAAGCTCTCCAAAGCAGAGAACGCTCCGGCGGGCAGCCGTACCGAAGCAAGCGTCGCCTTTTCGATCAAGCGGCGGGCAACCTCGATGGGTGCGCGACCTGCGGCCGGTGAAATACCGGCAACCCGCATATCCTGTTCGAGCGCTATGGCCAATCCGGCTTCGTTCCCTTTTGCGACCAGTTCAGCGAGATGATCTGGCAGCGTATCACTTTGCCGATCCGACGAGAGATCTTCTAGCAAACCCTTCAAATGACCAGGATTACCGAAGGCGCGCGCAAGTTTTTTCTGCCAGCCCCGCGGCAAACCAAGCGCTGCCAGAACCGCCTCGAAAATAGCCTGGTCGCCGAGTAGGGTTTCAAGTTGCGCATCAGGCGCAACAAGGCGGATCGTGGCAATAGCATCGGCCAGTGAACGCGCATCAGCACGAGCCCGATTGGCATCGCCAAGATCCTCTATGCCGGCCTGGAAAAACTCGTTACCGCCCTCGCGACGCTGGCGGAACACCTCGCCGAGATAGGCGTAGCGTTTTGG
>NZ_JBFUMG010000250.1:0-6223 GCF_054049495.1 Phyllobacterium sp. P5_D12
ACGTCGCGACGTCCCCGAACATCGGAAAAGTCATTTTTCGCAGTTTTATTTTCGGCCTCTCCGCCAGCGCCGTTCTCGCTCTTTTACCACTGGTGGCGCGTGATCTCGTCCGTGGCGGCCCGCTGGTTTACGGTGTCATGCTCGGCTCCTTCGGCATCGGGGCGATCGCCGGTGCATTGATCAGCGCGCGTCTGCGGGAATATTTGTCGAGCGAAGCCATTGTTCGCATTGCCTTTATTGGCTTCGCAGTGAGTGCCGGCCTCACCGCAGTCAGCAGCAATGTCTGGCCGACCAATGTCGCATTGCTGCTTTCCGGTGCATGCTGGGTGCTTGCGCTTTCACTGTTCAACGTGACGGTGCAGCTCTCGACGCCGCGCTGGGTGGTCGGCCGCGCCTTGTCGCTTTACCAGACGACGACCTTTGGCGGCATCGCCGGCGGCAGCTGGTTATGGGGTGTTGCAGCGGGCGAGTATGGCGCAGATAGGGCATTGCTCGCTTCAAGTATAGTCATGTTGTTCGGCGCGGCAATTGGCCTGCGCTATGCTTTGCCAGAGTTTAAAACGCTCAATCTCGATCCACTCAATCGGTTCAGCGAGCCGCTGCTGAAACTCGACCTGAAACCGCGCAGCGGCCCCATCGTCATCATGATAGATTATGTTATCGCCGAGGACGATGTCCCTGATTTCCTTGTGGTTATGGCCGCCCGGCGGCGCGTCCGCATTCGCGACGGGGCAGGGCATTGGGCGCTGATGCGCGATCTGGAGAACCCTGAAATCTGGACCGAAAGTTACCACACGCCGACCTGGGTCGAGTATGTGCGCCACAACCAGCGGCGAACCCAGGCTGACGCCGCCATCGGCGATCGGATTCGCGCGTTGCATCGCGGTCTGTCGGAACCGCGTGTGCATCGCATGATCGAGCGCCAAACCATCCTGCCGCACGATATCGCCGCGCACAAAACACCGATTGATCTGTCCTGATAACGCGGAATTGTCCAATACATTCATATTGTTGTCGCATGCGGAGCTTAGAAAGCCGCCAAACGATTCACGCAACGACAAGAGGCGCCAAAATGAGCGAAAAGATGCTGGGGATTGCCCCGACAGTCCACCCTACGGCAACCGTGCGGGATAGTACGCTGGGACAATATACCGAGGTTGGCGCGCGCACGGCCATCGCTGAAACTGAGTTCGGCGACTACAGTTATATCGTGCATGATGGCTCGATTATTTACGCGAAGATCGGCAAGTTCTGTTCCATCGCGGCTTTTACCCGCATCAATCCGGGAAACCATGCAACGTGGCGCGCCAGTCAGCATCATTACAGTTATCGCTCACGCCAGTTTGGTTTTGATCTTGGCGACGACGACGAATTCTTCCAATGGCGCCGCGATCACAAGGTGAATATTGGCAACGATGTGTGGATCGGCCACGGTGCAGTTATCATGCCGGGTATTACTATCGGGGATGGCGCCGTCGTTGGCTCTTCTGCGGTGGTTACCAAGGATGTCGAGCCATATACGATCGTTGCTGGCGTACCGGCAAAATTCATCAAGCGCCGCCATTCAGAAATACTTGCGGAAAAGTTGATCTCTCTCGCCTGGTGGGACTGGAGTCACGAAAAGCTTGGAGAAACGCTTCCCGATATGCGCGCCTTGAGCGCCGAGGCTTTTGTCGAAAAGTATAGTACTTGACGATACTGGCGCGTCAGGAGACGCGCCTTCCTTCCCGCCACACGCTTAGTATGACCGGAACGCTGTCTATCAGCCGGACTCTGCTGAAATCGGCCCGCTTGCCTATCTCAATAACGCCACGGTCGTCCAGACCCACCATACGAGCCGGATTGGCTGAAACAAACGATACCGCTTTCGCAAGATCGATTCCGGCACTCTGATTGAGCAAAAAAACCGATTGCATCAGGCTGGAAGGCACATAATCGGAAGAAAGCCCGTCAAGAATATCCTGCTGCACCAGATCGATTGCCGAAACATTGCCTGAATGCGACCCGCCACGGACCACATTCGGTGCACCCATGACGACTTTCATACCGCGCCGGTGGGCATGGGCTGCAGCATCTATACTTGTCGGAAACTCGGAAATGGAGATGCCGTCGTTCATGGCTTCGTCGACGTGCTCCGGCGTTGTGTCGTCATGACTGGCCAGTACGGTGCCATGCTGGCGAGCAAGGTCGATCACGGCGGTTCGATAGCGGTTAACATATTGGGATTGCGCCGCAATTCGATCTGCGACCATCTGGTCGAATTCAAGATCCGTCCATTTTTTGTCGCGATTGAATTGCCGCCATTTGGCGAGATCTGCCCATTGCCGCTGACCCGGAGTATGGTCCATCAATGAGACGAGCTTGACGTAAGGGTTGTCCGCAATCGGCTCATAAATATCGAGCACAGCCGGATCGGCCAACTCGCAGCGCAAATGCAGCAGATGCTCGCTGCGAAGTACTTCTCTTACACGCGGATTAGCAACAGTTTCCACTGTAGTTGTGATCATCTTGCGGCGTGCACTTGCAGCAGAATATTCGCCGACTGCGACAGCATCGAATACTGTGGTAATTCCAGCGCCGGCAATCTGCACATCGTGCGCAACCACCGATGCGGCACTAGAGGGCCACATGACCCCGGGCCGCGGCTGAAGATGCTTTTCGAGGTTGTCCGTGTGGAGCTCGACGAAGCCGGGAATGAGAAAATCACCTTCAAAATCAACGGCATTGGCAATGGAGCTTGGCCCTTCTCCGATTTCCTGGATCAGGCCATCTCGAACGCCCATGGCCCCGTCAAGGATGCTATCCGCCAGAACCAGCTGGGCGTTGGTGACGAGCATTTCGGTCATGATTTTTCCATTTTAGTTGACGAGCAGCCCTTGCCGCCACACCGAGCGGATGACGGGGATATTGTCTGCCAGATGTACCCGAATAAGATCTGCACGCAAGCCCGGAAGAACTTCCCCGCGGTCGTCAAGACCGCAGACCCGCGCGGGAACGCTGGTCATCATGCGGACAGCCGAAGGCAGGTCAGTGTCGAATTCCGGCTGGTTTGCCAGGAAAAAGGCGCAATCCAGCATGGAACGCGGCACATAATCCGAAGTCAGGATGTCTACCAATCCCTCGGCAAGCAGTTCTATTACGGCCACATTGCCCGACTGTGATCCGCCACGCAGCACATTCGGTGCACCCGCCACAATCAACATGGATTGGGCCCGCGCCTCACGCGCAGCCTCGATGCTGACCGGGAACTCCGCCACACGCACCCCTTCGGCATGCGCCATGCGGATATGCTCGACTGTCAGATCGTCATGACTGAACATGGGCAGGCCGCGCGTCTTGGCAAATTCGACGACCAGGTGCCGCACTTCACTTGAACTTGCTTCAAGGCTTTCCAGCAACTCCCGCGTTTCTTCTTCGACAGCCGCCCGATCCTTGCCGGTTTCCTTCATTCGCCGGTCGAGATAGTTCGACACATCATGGCTTTGACGCTTACCTGGAATGTGCTCCATGATCGAGATCACACGCACAATGTCCCGGTCGATGTTTTCCGCGATCAACGCCGGCGTCATGTTGTCGGTGATCTCGCAGCGCAGATGCACGAGGTGCTCCGCCCGCATCATGCCCTTTGCTCCCGCATATTCGAGCGCGTCGATCATTGGCCCAAGTATCTCGCGGCGTTCGGGATTCTTGATGGTGGCGCCGACACAAAGTGAATCAAAAACCGTTGTGACACCGCCGCCGATGATTTGAGAATCATGTGCCATGACCGCCCGAAGCATGTCCCATTTGACGTGAGCGCGCGGAAACACATGTTTTTCAAGGTGATCGGTGTGGGCATCGACGAGACCAGGCAGAATATAGTCGCCGGCGACGTCAATCGAACCCGGGACCGCGGATCGGCCCATGTCGATACTGGCTATTATGCCGTCGACGATTTGCACCGAACCATTGATGATTGCATCGTCAAGAACGACGCGGGCGCCCGTAAGAATCAATTCGTTCATCGTGTGCTTCCTTCGAAATGCGGTAGCCAGGAATGGCGGCAATGACGCCGCACGCGCCAATCAAAGTTGGCGATCTAAAGATTGCGTCCTTGTGACAATGCGTCTTTGGGGGAATCCGAAGTGGTTCTTATCCCGCTTTTCATGACAGGGACGTGACAAAGTCACCGAAACTAGCGAGAAGTATTGCTTAAGCACAGGTGAGTTCGCGCGGTTACAGGAATGGACTTTCTGTATCGCGCGAGCTCCCGGGCAATACGGGTGGGACTATGGCTTCAGATCGATGGCAGCCCTGAAACTGCCATCCATGTAGAAAGGTACAGAGGCGTGTTCGTGGGTGATCGTCCACGTGCCACCCTGCTTGATCAGGCCAATCGTCTGGCGAAACCAAACGTCGGGTTTCTCGCCGTCGGTTTTCTGTCCCGTCATGCGGACGAGACTCGTTGCGAAAGCAACATCGTTGCCGGCGACAATCGCGATGTCTCGCGATTCAATGCTGATTGGCCCTTCCCACGTATCGAACCAGCCTTGCAAGTCTTCAGCCTCCTTGCCCTGATATCGCAGTGGTGGAGCGAGCGTGAACTGTACAGCATCATCGGCAAGATGAGACAAGACTTGCGCGGCATTCTTGTTGCTGATTGCTTTCGACCAGTCCTCTATTACAGCTGCAACTGCGATTTTCTCGTCGTGCGTGGTCATTTTGTTCTCCTTCGTTACCTCTGAACCAAGGACGAATGAACAATCGCAAATCCGACATGGCTACGAAAATCAGTTCAGTTGGTGGAATCAGTTCAGTCGGTGGAGTCAGTCTTGCGCAAGTCGGTCGAGATGCATGCGGATGTGGGCGGCTTCTGCAGCCGTGTTGGCGAGAGAGATTGCGCGATTGAACGCTTCTCGAGCTTCGCTGGTGCGGCCTATCTTCATTAGCAGGCCACCTTTGACACCGAAGAAATGAAAGTAACCGGATAGCCTGTCCTCCAGCGGCTCGATCAGCGCCAATGCTTCGGCGGGACCTCGCACCTTCGCGACGGCGACCGCACGATTGAGCGTGATGACGGGCGAGGGGGTCAGCCTCTCGAGTGCTACGTAAAGCAGATCGATCTCGGCCCAATCCGTGTCCTCTGCACGCTTGGCCCGTGCATGCAGGGCAGCGATTGCAGCCTGGATTTGATAGGGGCCGGGTGCTCTGTGGCGCATTGCCTTGTCGATCAGTGCTAACCCCTCATTGATCATGCTGCGGTTCCAGAGGCCGCGATCCTGGTTCTCCAGCAATATCACTGAGCCATCCGTATCGAAGCGGGCATCAGAGCGGGCACTTTGCAGCAGGAGGAGCGCGGTCAATCCCATAATCTCCGGCTCAGTCGGGAAGATTCGCAGGAGCAATCGCGAAAGGCGGATTGCTTCGTCACATAGTGGCGATCGTGCTTGTGCCTCGGTGCTACCTGTCGAATAGCCTTCGTTGAAGATCAGGTAGACCATGGCTGCGACTGCTGCGAGCCGTTCGGCCCGTTCGATCGGCCCAGGCGTTTCGAACGGTATTTCGCCAGCTCCAATACGAATCTTTGCGCGTGTTATCCGCTGCTCCATTGCACTCTCGCCGACGAGAAAGGCGCGGGCGATCTGCCGGACAGACAGGCCTGACACGATCCGAAGCGCCAAGGGGATTTGCTGGGCGGCAGGAAGATCGGGATGACAGCAAATGAACAGCAGGCGCAGAATATCGTCGCGGTAGTCAGAACCGTCTATCTTCTCAACTATGGCGGTTTCCGCGTCTTCCAGATCAGATAGAAGCTCCTCGGGCGGTAGAGGCTGTTGTTTTACCTGCCGCCGAACGACGTCGATTGCACTGTTACGCCCGACAAAGATCAGCCACGCGGTGGGATCTCGCGGCGGACCGTTCTTTCCCCAGCTTTTCAGGGCGCGAAGGCAGGCCTCCTGAAATGCCTCTTCCGCCGTATCGAGATTGCGGAAGTAGCGGAGCAATGCACCGACTGCCTGTGGGCGCGCCGCAACGAGGGCCGCGTCTATCCAGTTCGCGTCGTTCATGGAAAACTCGATCCTGGCCTGAAGATGCCGACCGGCCTTATCTCATAGGAGCCGGTGCCCGGGTTTGCGCGCGCAAGGTCTCGCGCCGTTTCAAGTGCCTCGTCCAGTGACTGACAATCGACAATGTAAAACCCGAGAAGTTGCTCTTTTGTCTCGGCAAAGGGCCCGTCTATGAC
>NZ_JBFUMG010000251.1:0-6218 GCF_054049495.1 Phyllobacterium sp. P5_D12
GTACTCAGCAACACACGGCTGGCTGCTGTGGATCCACATGGGATTGTCGAAAAGGCTATACCCTTGGCCCAGACGGTCGGCTGCGTCGTCTACATGGCTTGCTCTGTCGATGCGCCCGGAAAAGTCCGGCACAATGGTGGAAACAAGCTGATTATCGGCTACGCGGACAACAGCCAGGTTGACGGGCTGGACGAAATCAAGGACCTGCTCAACGCGGCAGGGTTTTCATGTCACCTCACCGCGGCCATACGCAATGATATCTGGCACAAGTTGTGGGGTAACCTCAGCATCAATCCGATCAGCCTGCTTACGGGCGAGACAAGCGACATCATCATCAATGATCCTCTGGTCTACGAACTCTGCGTCCACATGATGCAGGAAGCTGCGGCGATAGGCGAGGCCATCAATATTCCGATGACTGTGTCGACAACGGACATGATCGGACGAGCCAAGTCCTTGGGCGCGTTTAAAACATCGATGCTGCAAGACACAGAAGCTGGAAAGCCCGTTGAATTGGATGCCTTGTTAACGGTAGCACATGATATAGGAAAGATCGTCGACGTGCCGACGCCGTTTATCGACAGTGTGTTGGGCTTGGCGCGATTGCGCGCTCGAAAGCTGGGGCTTTTCGACAGGGCCGCATAAAAATTATGCGGGGCAAGGTCGGGAGCGGATGCCAGTTACTGACACGTTTAGGCAACCGATACCTATGTATACTTACGCCTCGGGCAGATTGTTTGTAACCCTTTTGTTGTGCCTGTCGAACACCGATAGGCTTGGTAGTTCCCCCGGCTACCACGCTTCAGTTTCCCCCGGCTGAAGCACGGACATTCCTCCGTTGTGTCCGCAAAAGACCGCCTGGGTCGTCCTCTGGGCGGTCTTTTGTTGTCGAGGGCGAGAAACACCAGGAAGGGTAGAATGAAGCAGAATGCTTGCAGCCGCGTTCAACTCGGTTCTGACATCCGGTGCTCTGATCTCCGGATCATCGGCTTCTCCCCACGGGCACAAAATTCACCGCGGCCAAGTGCAAGGTCTCCCATCAAAGGGACTGATGAGATGCAAGGTTTGACAGAGGTTTCGTATTGTCGTTCACCGGATTGGAATCCCTCGATGTTCACTCGCTCGCTATTTACTCTCGCTGCTCTTGCGGTTTTTTCGGTTTCCGCGGTCGCTCAGGACATTCCTGCACAGCTTGCGCCTCCGCAAGGTGCCACGCTGCTAGGAAGGTACGCCGCGAAGGGCGTTCAGATACGTCTGTCGTGTAAAAGGGATCACAAACGAATGGGATTTCAAAGCCCCCGAGGCCGAGCTTACCGACGCACGGGGCAGGCCGTTCGCCAAGCACTATGGCGGTCCGACATGGGAAGCGGACGACGGCTCCAAGGTCGTCGGCAAGGCCTTGGTAACCGAGCCCGCACCGAAGCCGGGCGCGGTTCCCTGGCTGTTACTGTCGGGGGATTCTTCCTCATCGGGGATACTTGGCGGGGTACGTTTTGTCCAACGGGTGAACACCGTCGGCGGAGCTAGACCGACCGGTGGGTGTCCGACTGTCGGATCAGAGCTGCGTGCCGATTACACGGCCGACTACATCTTCTATAAGTGATTATCCTCTCTGATATCGGCTTAGCGGATTGCGTCCAGTGCGGCGACGCCGCTGGTGTATCGGGGAGATCTCCAACGGTGCTCAATGAGCCTTCGACAAAGTTCACTGGGCCAGGCAATGTTCGATGCGATCGATCACTTCTTCGCAATCAAAAGGTTTTTTAGAATAGGCAGTAGCCCCAGCTGCCATGACCTGCCTGTGTATGCGGTCATCCTCGAATGCCGTAATGAATATGACGGGCGTGGTGTCGCCAATCCTGCGCAGCGTATCGAACAGCTCTACGCCGCCCATCCCCTCCATCTGCACATCCGTTATCAGGCAGTCAATTTCGATGAAGTCTCGTTGAGCCAGGAAAGCCTCAGCGTTTGCAAAACCGTGGACCTCGAGCCCATGGGAGCCGATCAGATTCTCCAAGGCAGCGAGCAGGGATGCGTCGTCCTCGACGACAGCTATGGATTTCAGGTTGGACAAGGAAAGCCTTTTTCGTACTCAACGCGCTCTAACAACACTCCTCACAAATGCGCCCAAGCCCGACGAAATTCAATCATACTCAAGTTTAAATGGTTTACATTCGGCTATTACGTTTTCAGGTGAGGCAGGATCGTCTCGTATCTCTTGACAAGCTCGGCAAGCGTCCGCACTCCCATCTTCTCCATCACATGGCCGCGATGGATTTTTACCGTTATTTCACTGACGCCCAGTTCGCCGGCAATCTGTTTGTTCATGAGGCCTGTCGTCACCAAGGCCAATACCTGGCGTTCACGAATTGTCAGTTCCTCATACCGCGTCATAAGCTCGCATATTTCATCATCGGCAGCTCGGCGGCTCCGGTCCAGCGCCAACGCATTGGAAACTGCATCGAGCATGTCCTGGTCGCGGAACGGCTTAGTGAGGAAATCGATCGCCCCCGCCTCGCCCGCACCGACATCGGAACATCGCCGTGGCCCGTCATGAAGACGATCGGAATGTTGTTGCCAATCTTCGCCAACTGGTTCTGAAAGTCGAGGCCACTGACACCCGGAAGCCGGATATCCAGGACAGGGCAGCACTCCGGCGTGCCCTTTGCAAGACGAAGCAGGAGTTCCGATGTTGAACCGAACAGCTCGACATGCATTCCGACCGATTCAAACAGATTGCGCAACGCTTCCCGCAAGTGCACGTCGTCGTCGACCACAAAGACAAGTGGGGATGTTGGCTTTACCATCAACAGGCCTCCGTTTCCCTGGGAATGGTGAATTCGAATGTTGTTCCCGCGCCCTGCAGGGAATTCGCGGTAATGCTCCCTCCATGGGCAGTCACGATGGAGCGGCAAATTGACAAGCCCATTCCCATGCCGTCCGGCTTGGTCGTGTAGAAGGGGCTGAACAGCTTTTCCCGGGTTTCAGGTGTAAGCCCCGGCCCGCTATCGTGAATCTTCACGAGGGCCGCGCGTTCATCAGAAATCGACTCTATCAGCAGTTTCCGAATATTTGCCGATGCCTGTGACATCGCCTGAATAGCGTTCAATACCAGGTTCAGGATTACTTGCTGCAGTTGTACCCTGTCACCACAGACCTGCGGAAGATCGGCAGCCAAAGCGAATTGCAGGCTTACCCGATTGATATCAATTTCCCTTTGGACCAGCGCAACCGTCTCTTCCAGAACCTCGTTCAGATTGAAGTGTGATGCGACGGGGGACGATTTCTTCGACAATGCGCGCAAGTTCTTGATGATCTCGCTGGCGCGTTTGGCATCGGCTACCATGCTCTCCATCGAAGATTGAACTTTCGCCAGATCCGGCTCGGCACGTTTCAGCCAACGTAAGCCTGCCGCCCCATTGGCAATCATGGCAGCCAACGGTTGATTGAGTTCATGGGCGATCGACACTGTCAATTCGCCAAGCGTTGCGACCCGGGAAACATGCGTCAGTTCCATTCGGGCGGAATGAAGCTGGTTTTCGGTTTCTCTCCTCGCGGTTACATCCATGATGCTGACAAGGACCATGTCGAGAGCCGGACGATCCGCTGGAAAKGCAACGTTGTAGAGAACAGTGAGTTGTGTGCCCTCTGCATCRTTKATCACCGTTTCAGCTTCATAGCTGGTCTKCCCGGCCCATATYGCTGCGAGGAACTTCCATGACTTGTCCATATCCGCGGTGATAATAGTCGGCAGCATCCTCTCCAGCGCATGGATGTCTCCGACATTGAACATCTTCAGAGCYGTYTCGTTCGCGTTGATCAGCCGTACGGTTTTCGGAATATTGTGTACAAATCCAGGATCAAGTTCCTGCGCTTGATCGATGTCCCGTGCGCCGCCGCTCTTCAGCTTTTCAATGGCGTCTTTAAAACCTCTGAAATCCATCTGGAGTATGCCCACACCCGTCGCCAGAAAAATGGTACGGTAACGCAGTTCACTTTCGGCCAGGACATTCATTGAGGTTTTCAAGCGGAAACCGAGGAGTGTTGTGATAGCAATAGCAGCAAGGCTGACCAAGCAACGTCCAACGTAGTCCTCGAATTCAGTAAGATTGTCCCCGTGCGATATCAAAAAGCTCAGCAGGGTAAGTCCCATGCAGGCCGCGCCGATCAGTACTATGCCAATCTGGCCCGCAAAATTAAGGGCCAACAACACCACGGAGACGTAGAGCACGGCGATGGCAATGTCCAATGTCGTGAAAGTGTCCAACAGGAAAACCGCTGAGGCGATGAGTGCTGCAGCGAGAGGTGAAAATCTAGACATGCGATTCCTTGTAAATTACACAGCTTGGATGTTCGCTGCCGCTGGAAGGGCATTGCATTTGCAGCCCCGAATGCCAGCGGTCACAAACCAAAGTATGACCCTGACAAACCAACGCATTGTCGCCCGCACATCTGTATGATGGATCATCCAGCGTTGCGTCGTTACCACCATAACGCGAGTTGCGAAAGATTGGCAGCCATGAAGGTCAGTTCAATACTTGATCATCCTATTCTGCATGACCGTTGCAGCCTTGGTGACGAACCTACTTACGACCTAATAAAATGTGATACAAGTGTTTCATTTTACGGTTTCGGTGGTACGGTGCGCCTATGAGAGAAGGGGACATTGAGACGGCGCAGCGCTGGTTGCTCCTGATCCATCAGCTGCCGACGAAGCCAGCCTACTTCCGGGTGAAAATCTGGCGGCGACTGCAAGGTATCGGTGCGGTCGCGGTCAAGAGTACCGTCTATGCGCTCCCCGCTAACGCGGAGACTCAGGAAGATTTCGAATGGCTCCTGAAGGAGATCGTCGACGGCGGCGGCGAGGCGCTGGTGTGCGAGGCGCGTCTTGTCGATGGCCTTTCTGATACACAGGTGCGTGCCCTGTTCGATTCGGCGCGTGACGCTGACTACGCGGAGATCGCCAAGGAAGCGCGCGACACGATTGCAAGGCTGGATACCGATGCAACCACCGAAAGGCTTGCGGAGGTCCGCACACAACTCGGCCGAATCCGCAAACGGCTCGCCGAACTCGTGAGCATCGACTTCTTCGACGCCACGGGTCGCCTTGCTGTGGAGGGATCACTTTCCGAGCTCGAAGCTCGGGTCACGGAGGATAACGGGATGGCCAAGAACCCATCAAAGCCTGCCGATCCGATCACGGAACTCAAGGGCAAGACCTGGGTGACGCGCCGGGGCGTGCACGTGGATCGTATTGCCTGCAGCTGGCTGATCCGCCGCTTCATCGATCCCGACGCAAACATCCGCTTCGTGGCGGGCAAGGGATACGCACCGAAACCAGGGGAACTGCGCTTTGACATGTTCGAAGGCGAGATCACCCATGAGGGCGACCGCTGCAGCTTCGAGGTGATGCTGTCCCGCGCTGGAATAACGGATACAGCGCTGCAGGCTATTGCCGAGATCGTCCACGATATCGATCTCAAGGACGGCAAGTTCGGCCGCGAGGAAGCGCCGGGCATCGCCAGTCTGATCGCCGGGATCGCGATGACGAACGAGGATGACCCGCAACGGATAGAGCAGGGAACTCCCCTCTTCGACAATCTCTATCAGTATTTTCGCAAGCAAAACGGACGATAAGATCAAGAATGGCAATCTCCAGGGTACTACCACGTCTTCGGCAATGTCAGGGCGGCGGCATGGGCGGCTTTCACTCGGGCCAGTCAATTGGCGGCGGTATGGGAGGCATGCCTTCGGGGCAGTTTATTGGCGGCACCCACCAGAATTTTGCTGGCAGCGCCCCCGCAACTCCAACCGCACTAATCTTCCCCGGTAGACTGTAGGCCCACGCAGTCAGTCGTTCACGTGAGGGGCGCAGATGGACGAAAAATTCAGTGGGCCAAGCAACAGCCACCCCGGGCAATACCGATATTAGATTGCATTGAACGAATACGAATCTGGTTATGCCAAGCGACGAGAGAGCGCCATCCACGCGTTCTCTTGTGCATTTTTAACCCAATTGAGAAATACCCGATTTTCGGAATGAAGACCTCCTCGAATAGACTGTGAAGGTCCGCTTTGCGCCAATAGCTGACTCTCATCTGGCCTACCGCAAAGCTATAGGTCGAGATACACGTCTGAAAGGTAAAGGCTCTCAGCTCCGGTCGTCGTCATCGAATGGCACAATGGGTGACCTGGAAAAAGTCGGAGAACTCAATGCG
>NZ_JBFUMG010000252.1:0-6201 GCF_054049495.1 Phyllobacterium sp. P5_D12
GGCTCCTGGCACGCCAAAGAACACGTGTGCGCCAATCGAGGCGTCGGCGTCGCCCTCGACGATCGCCTTGGTCATCGTCGTATACATTGCACGCGTAAGAGCGTTCTTCTTGTCCGGCCGGTTCATACGGATGATCTGAACAGCGCCACGGCGCTCGATTTGAATATGGTCTGACATGGATTTCCTTATGAAGCGAGGGCCGAACGCGCGTCGAGTAAACTGGCCGCACCATGAATGACGCGGTCTTTTAGCGCTGAAGTTTCGGACAGGAGGTTTTCAGCAAAGAATCGCGCCAACGCCGTCCGTCCAGCACGCTCACCGGCCAGTGCACCCTTTGCCAGGTAAGTCGCTCCGGCGGCGAGACCGAAAAGCCGCAGATAGGGCGTCGCTCCGGCGAAAGCCGCGCTGATCTCGGCGCTGGCCAGCGCCTGCTGCAGCCAAACGCTTGCCGCCTCCAGATCATCCAGACCCGCCAGCAGACGTTGCCCTGTCTGTCCGAAATCTACACTGTTCGATGCCGCCACGGCCTCTGCTACGGCGCGGAGTTCAGCGATATAGGTCCTGATGTGCTCACCCTCGCCCAACTGCAATTTACGCTGGACGAGATCAATGGCCTGGATACCGTTGGTACCTTCATAGATTGGTGCAATGCGTGCATCCCGCAGGAACTGTGCAGCGCCAGTCTCCTCAATATAACCCATCCCGCCATGGACCTGGATGCCGATCGACGCCACATCGACGCCTATATCGGTGGAAAATGCCTTGGCGACCGGCGTCAACAGATTGGCACGGTCTGCCCAGTACCGGGTATCGTCTTCCGACGCTGTTTTTGCCATGTCGAGTGCGTGCGCGCAGGCATAAGCAATGGACCGTGCGGCCCCCGTTAAACCCTTCATCGTCAACAGGTTACGCTGCACATCCGGGTGTTCGATTATCGGGCTCATACCCTCGCCCGTCCAGCCCGGCGCGCGCATCTGACGGCGCTCCTGCGCATAGCCCAATGCCTTCTGGTAGGCGGCCTCCGCCACGGCGACACCCTGAATGCCGACTGCGAGGCGCGCATTGTTCATCATGGTAAACATGCAGGCAAGCCCCCGATTTTTCTCGCCGATAAGCCAGCCAATGGCGCCTGGTTCCTTATCCTTTGCGAAACCGTCGCCGTAGATCATCGTGCAGGTAGGAGAGCCGTGAATGCCCATCTTGTGCTCGATGCCGCCACAAAAGACGTCGTTGCGAGGGCCAAGCGACCCGTCCTCGTTCACCAGAAACTTTGGCACGAGGAACAATGAAATACCCTTGGTGCCCGCCGGTGCATCGGGCAGGCGTGCCAAAACCATATGAATGATATTTTCTGTGAGGTCGTGTTCGCCGTAGGTGATGAATATCTTCGTGCCGAAAATGCGATAGGTACCATCATCGACGCGTTCGGCTCTGGTGCGCAGGGCGCCAACGTCGGAACCAGCCTGTGGCTCGGTGAGATTCATTGTTCCCATCCACTCGCCGGATATGAGCCTCGGCAGATAGGTGTGCTTCAACTCGTCGGTAGCATGCGCTTCCAGCGCTTCGATGGCGCCGAGTGTCAGTGTCGGTCCGATGCCGAAGGCCATCGACCCGGAATTCCACATTTCAAACGTCGCGATCGCCAGCATCATCGGCAAGCCCTGCCCGCCGAATTCCTGCGAACCGGTCAAGGCGTTCCAGCCACCCGCAATCCATTCCCCGTAAACGTCTTTCCAGCCCGGCGGCATGGTAACTTCTGCGTCTTTTAGCGGAGTACCGTGCGTGTCACCAACCTCGAGCAGCGGTGCCACACGGGTAGACGCGAATTTACCCGCTTCTTCCAGAATGGCGTCTACCAGATCATCCGACAAATCAGCGAAACGTCCTTGCGCGATGACTTCGTCGAGTCCGGCGATTGTCTTCAGCGTGTGGGCGATCTCATCGACGGGCGCGCGGTACATCGATCATTTCTCCTCATCCAGTGATGCTCGTTGCGGACCGCACATTGCAACTTTGCGCAGTCCCCAGGCAAGCTTATTTTTACGTAAACGTAAGATATTGCGATAGCGACTTGAAAATCCCGTTCGCAATTAACGGTGGCTAACCGTTTATTAACCGCGATGCGGCGACCATCATTAGGTACTATCAGCTTTAGAGACTTGTTCGCGAGGTGCGAGGAACCACCATTTGACGATCCGCGTACGTACTTTTGCCATGTTCGTTGCCGCCCTCATGTCTGGCGGCCTGGTCCATGCGGAGTCGGAGTTCCGCTCGCCCTGGGCCAACAAAGAGCGCGCGATCATACTCGACGGATACGAACACAACTCCTTCAACCTCATGGAAATCGCCAAGGACCCGCGCGTTGCCGCCTTCATCCACAAAGGCYCCGACGGCATGCCCGCCAATTATCATTGCAACCGTATCGTCGATGCGATGCAACAGGAATTGTGCAAACGCATATGGCGCAATTATTCCGTCTCACGCGAGTTATACCAGACGCGCCGCCAGCTCGCCAAAGCACTGGGGCTCAAATGGGGAGCTTACCATCTCGGCCGTCCCGGCAATCCGATCGAGCAGGCCAATCATTTCATCGATTACACGGACCCGGCCGACGATGAGTTGATGGCGATCGACATCGAGGACAACGACCCTGACAAGTTCATGTCATTGCAGGATGCACAGATTTTTGCCGAACATATCAAGTTCCGCACCGGACGTTATCCGGTTCTGTACACGAACGGCATAACCGCGCGATATATCGCTGACCACCGGCTCGAGTTGCCCATCCTGTCGCGCTTGCCGCTCTGGTATGCTCGCTATCAATCGGACATCGCCCCGCATTTTCCCAAGGGCAACTGGCAGGATTATGTGCTTTGGCAGTTCACTTCGCAGAACAATTGCACCGAGCGGCGCTGCCCCTATCGCCCGCCCGGGACCAGCCGGGACATCGACGTCAACATCGCCGATATGACGGTGACCGAGCTGAAAAGGACGTGGCCCTTCGGTGGTCTGGTCGACGCTATCCCGCCGGACAATCTGCCAATGCCCCGCGACAAGCCGCCATACCAACAACCCATACTGGTCGCCTCTACCGAACCTTTGCTCCCTCCGGCTAAGGGGGCTGTAGACAGCACGATAACTGCTTCGGTGGTGGAGCAGCCTACCGGCCGACTAAGGGCCAGGACCCTCACCGTAGATGCGCTGTCTCTCGCACTCAGCCAATCGGTCTCGCGTCAGCTCGACCACTCCTATGAGACCCCGCCCTTCGGGATCACGACCGCATGTTTGAAGAAAACCAGCATGGCGGCGGATGCGCCCGATCGGATCCGCTACCCCGCCTTGACGCCTTTCCTATAGCGCCCTTTCACGTTCGATGGCGCGCCAGCCAATATCGTGGCGGTAAAAACCCTCCGGCCAATCGATCTTCGCAATCGCGGCATAAGCTGCCTTCTGCGCTCCCTGAACCGTCTTGCCGCTTGCTGTAATGTTTAGAACCCGGCCGCCATTGGCGATCAATTCACCATTCCTGCCCGCAGTTCCCGCGTGGAAAATCTCGACGTTCTCATCATCGCCGGCGGCGTCAACGCCTCTGATCACGCTGCCTTTTTCCGGTGCCGCCGGGTAACCTTTGGCGGCCATGACCACGGTCAGTGCCGGATCGTCATTCCAGCGAACCGACATCTGATCGAGCGCGCCGCCAGCCGCGGCCTTCAGCAGCAGCAACAGATCATCTTTCAGACGCAACATCAGCACCTGCGTCTCCGGATCGCCAAACCGCGTGTTGTATTCAATCAGTTTCGGTCCGTCCTTGGTGATCATCAGACCAGCAAACAACACACCGCTGAAAGGCGCGCCGATCTCGGCCATGCCGCGCATCGTCGGTTTGATCAGGTCACGCATGGTGAGGTCGATGATCGCCTGTGTCATCACCGGCGCTGGCGAATAGGCACCCATGCCGCCAGTGTTGGCGCCGGTATCGCCATCGCCAACACGCTTGTGATCCTGGGCGGTGCCGAAGGGGAGCGCTGTCTTGCCATCGCACAGGCAAAAGAAGCTGGCCTCTTCGCCCTCAAGATATTCTTCCACGACGACTTCGGCACCAGCTCCGCCAAATGCTCCATCGAAACAGGCGTCCACAGCATCGAGCGCTTCCTGAAGTTCGAACGCGACGACCACGCCCTTGCCCGCCGCGAGCCCGTCGGCCTTGACCACGATCGGTACGCCTTCCTGCC
Source organism: Phyllobacterium sp. P5_D12 (assembly GCF_054049495.1). Classification (NCBI taxonomy): domain Bacteria; kingdom Pseudomonadati; phylum Pseudomonadota; class Alphaproteobacteria; order Hyphomicrobiales; family Phyllobacteriaceae; genus Phyllobacterium; species Phyllobacterium sp. P5_D12. Next base: position 4,233 of record NZ_JBFUMG010000252.1, read on the forward strand.
GGATATAGGCCTTGGCCGCTTCAGCCTGAGTGAAACGCTGATACTTGCCGGTAGGAATATCGAACTGAGCGCAAAGGTCCTTGGTGAAGCCTTTCGAACCTTCGAGACGTGCGGCAGCCTTTGAAGGACCGAAAACGGAAATTCCGGCAGCGCGCAGATCGTCGGCGATACCGGCGACCAAGGGTGCTTCCGGGCCAACTACAACAAACTCAATCGACTTTTGCTGGCAGAAGGCAATGATCGCTTCGTGATCTGCTGGATCGAGCGCAACGCATTCTGCAACGCTTGCAATGCCTGGATTGCCAGGCGCGCAGTAGAGCGTCGACAACACCGGCGAGGCGGCGATCTTCCAGGCCAAGGCGTGTTCGCGGCCACCCGAACCTATCAGCAAGACGTTCATCGAATTTGAGCTCCGCTTTAAAAACTGTCGTCTCGGTATGGTGTGATGCTCTCAGGGTCAAGCGCGCACCACGGATTTGCCCTGAAAAACTGCCTAAACTGCTTGACTGTATTGCCCAGCGCTGCAAGGTCAAAGCATGACTTCAGAAAAAGACATCATCCAGTCTACACAGGCCCGCGGCAGGGTTTTCGATGCACCGTCAGGTCATTGGGTCTACCGGACGCTGCCTAATTGGCTCTGGCCCTATGCGCAGCTGGCACGTTGGGACCGGCCAATCGGTTGGTGGCTTCTGCTATGGCCGTGCTGGTGGGCAACCGCCCTCGCGGCAGCTGCCGGTGCAAAGGTCGGCGCTCCGCTTTGGTCGGTGCTGCCTTCACCCTATCATTTGGTGCTCTTTCTGATTGGCGCTATCGCCATGCGGGGCGCGGGCTGCACCTATAATGACCTCGCCGACGAAGATATCGACAACAAGGTTGCACGAACGCGTTCGCGGCCGCTTCCATCGGGTCAGGTGAGCCGTAAACAGGCCAAGATTTTTCTCGTTCTGCAGGCACTTGTGGGATTGGCGGTCGTCGTGCAGTTCAACCTGTTCACGGTATTCCTTGCCATCGGATCATTGGTTATCGTTGCGATCTATCCTTTCATGAAACGAATAACCAACTGGCCACAGCTCGTTCTGGGACTTGCCTTTTCCTGGGGTGCGCTTGTGGGATGGTCCGCGCACTTTGGTTCGCTCGACTGGCCAGCTGTCCTGCTTTATGCAGGATCGATCCTGTGGGTCATCGGCTATGACACGATCTACGCCCACCAGGACAAGGAAGATGACGCGCTGGTTGGCGTGCATTCAACCGCCAGGCTGTTCGGCAGCCGCACGCGAGAAGCGCTGATCGTGCTTTATGGCGGCGCATTGGCCCTCTTTCTTGGAGCCTTTGCCGTGGCGGAGGTTCCGATGCCAGCGGTTGCCGGACTGTTGGCTGCGGGCGCGCACATGTATCGCCAGATCATGACACTCGACATCGATAATCCGAACGAATGCCTCAGGCTGTTCAAGTCGAATACCGTGGTTGGCTGGCTGATCTTTCTCGGCCTCGTGTTCGGTGGGTTGTGGACGGTGGTGAAACCGCTGTTCTGAGCTTCATCATGATTTCAAAGAACCGGGTGTGCTTTGCCCTTGCCACGCCCTCATCTTGAGTCTGGCCATTGTTTGCATGCTGGGAAGACGGGCGGTCGTCGGAGCGCGTCTTGGTAGATAAGGTATGCGATCCGAAGACCGCCCGCTAACGTTTTCCCCCTGCCGGCCAGCTTCTGCTTGTTCCGCGGGGCGAGTGGATGAACGCCTGGAGTCCGGGCCCATCGTCGCCGTCGGTGCAGTGTCCGCACGATTGGCGTTGGCGTCAACAATGGAGGCAATATCTGCCTAAAATGCGCAGATTGCCCCCCGAAGACGAACAGGTCGGCCAACGCTTGGGTCCGTTGCCCGCCCGCTGACACGCCGTCCTTCCCCACTTTCGAACGGCTCCGGAAGCAGCTCCCCATGGAAAGGACGGGAATAGGATAGCCGAGGTTTGG
>NZ_JBFUMG010000253.1:0-6184 GCF_054049495.1 Phyllobacterium sp. P5_D12
TCCTGCATGTGATAGCCGGAAATCGAGATCGAATTAAACTTCGGCATATTTTCCGACGTGTAGGAAAAGATGTCCGAAACAATCCGCATCGAAGGTTGCGGCGGGTAGATATACGTGTTGCGTACCATGAACTCCTTCAGAATGTCGTTCTGAATGGTTCCGGCGAGCTGCTTTTGGCTGACGCCCTGTTCTTCGGCTGCAACGATGTAGAGCGCGAGAATTGGCAGCACTGCCCCGTTCATGGTCATGGAAACGGTCATTTCGCCAAGCGGAATACCGTCGAACAGCTGTTGCATGTCGAGAATTGAATCGATGGCGACGCCAGCCATGCCGACATCGCCTGCGACACGGGGGTGGTCACTGTCATAACCGCGATGGGTTGCCAGATCGAAAGCAACGGAAAGGCCTTTCTGGCCGGCGCCAAGATTGCGCCGGTAAAAGGCATTGGATTCCTCGGCCGTCGAGAAGCCGGCATATTGCCGGATCGTCCAGGGCTGCTGGACGTACATCGTCGGGTAGGGGCCACGGATGAATGGCGCAGCACCGGGAAAGCTGTCCAGATGCGGCAGCCCGCGCAGCGCCGCATCGCCATAGGAGCGCTTGACCTGGATACCCTCAGGTGTGATCCAGGCTGCGGCCTCCGGCGTCGGGGCGAGGGGCTTCGGCTCTTGCCAATCGATCTTGGTGAAGTCCGGAATTCTCATTTTATTCAGATGCCTGCAAGGTTTCATCGATGCGCGGGAAGGTTAGCGGTTCGCAATGAACGACGCCATCCGTCGGTAAAGGCATGTGGGGTGCATCAAGCACGGCGACCGGCCGTTCTTGCCGGGCAGGGAAGAGCGTCGTGCCCACAATGGCGCGTTTGCCGGAAAGGTATTCCTCTGTCCGGGCATTGCGGGCCGCAATGATACGAGCCTGGAACTTGCCATCGACAAGGCTTTGCAAAATGCCGCCGTCTTGTTCAAGCGCCTGAAATTCCTTCCATGCCGCCTCACACAGATTCTCCGTCAGACTTTCCACCGCACCTGAACCGCAAGCCGGATCGGCAACGAAGGCCAGATTGCTTTCTTCCGCAATGACAAGCTGTGTGTTGCGGGCGAGACGCCGTGCAAAGGCATCGGGCAAGCCATGGGCAATCGTATGGGGCAAAATCGYGATCGAATCTGCACCGCCGGCAGCCGCAGCGAAGCCTGCAATCGTGTTACGCAATATATTGGTTTCGGGATCGAGCCTCGTGATCATACGGTACGATGTTTCGGCATGGATCGTTGCCTGCGAGGGACGCATGCTGCCGCAAGCCTCCTGCAAACGCGCCCACAGACGCCGCAAAGCCCGAATCTTGGCGATCGAAAGGAACTGATCCTGGTCGACCGAAAGTGCAAAACCGATATGTGGAGCAGCATAGACAATGGGCTGACGCGCCTCTTCGAACAGCCGGAAGTGGCCAGTGGTGATGGACAGCATCGCACCGAGTTCTTGCGCCTCTGTGGCACCCGCATTGTGGTAGACGCGGCCGTCCGCCTCAAGCACAATTCCAGGCAGATCGGATGAGAAAAAGCCGGAAAGCGATTGTGGCAGCGAGGCTTTCAGCGCTGCAAGGCTCATGCGCAGACGGCCTGTCCCCGCCAGAGTGGCGGCGGGATCGATGCCAAGCGAGAAGCTCAGGGTCTTCGGATTGACATCCCGGGGACGCATGTAATCCACGAACCAGTCGGCACAGGCACGGCTTTTCGGATGCACATCCATGCGCAGATGGATCATGTCGAGATGAACGCCATAGAGCACTTTGTCGACCGCCTCACGCGTCGAGGGGAGGCCATAGCCGAAAGCATTCGGGGCGCCCTCGAATATCAAAGCAATGCCGGTGGCTCCGTTCTCCAGGTCTTCCAGAAGCTGCCTGTTGGCACGAACCGGATCCGGATCATCGATACGTTGTACGATATGCCAAGGCTTCGAGGGACTTTTTCGCGGAGTCAGCAATGCGTTGCGGCGTCGTTCATAGAGAGGTTCGATGGCGATAGCATCGTCTGTCTTCGAGATCAGGGATTCATCGAAATCCGCGCCTTTTAGGGCTTTTTGCGCAAGTTTAACCCAGCCATCCCGGTCAATCGGCGCAAATTCAGTTTCCTTGAGCAGTGACGCGTCCATGCTTTCTCCCTGTTGCGCGCATTGTTTTTGCGACTTTAGGAGGAGTCATGCTGCTTCGCAACAAAGCAAAGTGCCGCTGACGCAACTTATTGAAAATAAGAGATTTTTCGTTGGATCCGGTTTCGGGTGGCTGGAGCGGAGCGGGCGTGAAAGGCTGGTGTCAACTTTAACGCGAAAGGTCAAAACAATGAACATGCTAATCGGAAAGACAGCCATCGTGACCGGCGCGAGTTCGGGCATCGGTTATGAAACTGCAAGACTGTTTGCTGGCGAAGGCGCGAATGTCATCGTGGCCGCAAGACGCCAGCATGAGCTTGACAAGTTGGTCGCAGCCATCGAATGGGACGGTGGGAAAGCCATCGCCCTGGCAGGTGACGTCCGTGATGAAGCCTATGCCAAGTCACTGGTTGAACTGGCGGAAAGCACCTTTGGCGGGCTCGACATCGCCTTCAACAATGCCGGCACAAATGGGGAAATGGGACCGACGCCGGACGTCTCTCTCGAAGGCTGGCACGAGGCGCTGAACGTCAATCTGACGGGCGCTTTTCTCGGGGCGAAATATCAGATCCCTGCGATGCAGAGGCGCGGCGGTGGCTCGCTGATCTTCACTTCGACCTTTGTCGGCCACACGGTGGGAATGCCGGGCACTGCTGCCTATGCCGCCAGCAAGGCGGGGGTCATCGGTCTGATGAAGACACTGGCTGCGGAGCTCGGTCCGCAAGGGATCAGAGTGAATGCGATTCTGCCGGGCGGAACCGCAACCAGCATGGCGGAGGCCTGGGTCGACACGCCGGAGAAGCTTGCTTTTGTTGAGGGATTACATGCACTTAAGCGACGGGCGACACCGGGAGAAATTGCGAGGTCAGTGCTCTATCTCGCGTCCGATGCTTCAAGTTTTACCACGGGTTCGGCGATGCTGGTCGATGGAGGCGTCTCGATCAACCGGACTTGAAACAAAAACGCGCGCCGAAAAAGCGCGCGCTTTCAGGATTGGCGATGAGGCCGGCTTAAACGAACTGGCTTAGACCCGGAATGGAATTCACCACCCCGTCGACTGGTCCGCTGCCGGCTTTTTCACGAGCAAAAGCAATGGTTTCCTTGGAAATGCCGGTGATTTCGCCCATGCCAAGGCCAATGCCCATCAGCTTGGAACCGAGGCCCATGACGCCCGGCATCAGGCCGGAAAGTCCGCCGCCGCTGCTGTTGGCTTCGGCAATGGCAGCTTCAGCACCGGGAACGCCGGCAATCAACTGTTCAACCTTGTCGGCTGGCGCTTCCTTCTGCAGAAATGCCAGAATGAGGCCAACAGCCTTGCGAGCCGTGTCCGGATCGGTACCGACATTGGCGGAAATGCGCGCGATAAGTTCGTCCATTAGTCCAATCTCCCGTCTGATATGAATTACGTTTACGTAATATGCGGGAATATTCCTCCGCACAAGCTCTAAGTCAATCTGGATCATTCTCTCAACCTCGTACAATCAAATTGCAATCGGACGATGAAAATCTTGCGCCAGATTCGCACTTTCTTGCATGGGAACACTCATGTCTTGTGCAGGAATTGTATTTTTCTGTTCCATTTGCATTCCGTAATTTTCCGGGCATCGGCAATTTTCCCGACACGATAAAGCCTTGGCCATTGTCGCGTGGAGTTTGGCTGTTTATACCGTGGATAAAGTGGACCGTTGCGACGAGGACGAACGACATGGCCGATGACAGTATTTTCCTTGGTGCAAGCCGCAAATCCGACGATACCTACCAGCAGGCAGAATCCTTGCTGCTGAAATTCGGCAACCGGCATGGCCTGGTCACTGGCGCAACCGGCACGGGTAAAACGGTCACTCTACAGGTACTGGCTGAAGGCTTTTCCAAAGCTGGCGTTCCGGTTTTCTGCGCCGACATCAAGGGCGATCTTTCGGGCATCGGCGCCAAAGGCGAAGACAAGGATTTTCTCGTCAAGCGCGCAGCTGATGTCAAACTGGACCCTTACGAGCATTCTGCCTCGCCGGTGATCTTCTGGGATATTTTCGGCGAGCAGGGGCACCCGATCCGCGCCACGATTTCGGAAATGGGTCCCTTGCTGCTCTCGCGCCTGATGAACCTGACGGAAGCGCAGGAAGGCGTCTTGAACATTGCCTTCAAGATCGCCGACGAGGAGGGGCTACTCCTCCTCGACATGAAGGATCTGCAGTCGCTGCTGGTCAATATCGCGGAACGTGCCGAAGAAATCTCTGCCCGCTATGGCAATGTCACGAAGCCTTCGGTCGGTGCGATCCAGCGCTCGCTGCTGGTGCTCGAACAGCAGGGCGGCACGAAATTCTTCGGCGAGCCTGCACTGAAGATCGCCGACATCATGCGCACGGACACAAACGGCCGCGGTCTGGTCAGCGTCCTTGCGGCCGACAAGCTGATGATGAACCCGCGGCTCTATTCGACATTCCTGCTTTGGCTGTTGTCGGAACTCTTCGAGGAATTGCCGGAAATCGGCGATCCGGAAAAGCCGCGCCTGGTGTTTTTCTTCGACGAGGCACATCTGCTCTTCAATGAGGCGCCGAAAGCGTTGCTGACCCGCGTCGAGCAGGTGGTGCGCCTGATCCGCTCCAAGGGCGTCGGCGTGTTCTTCATCTCGCAAAACCCGCTGGACGTGCCGGAAACGGTGCTGGCGCAGCTCGGTAACCGCGTGCAGCATGCGCTTCGGGCCTACACGCCGCGCGAACAGAATGCGGTGAAGACGGCCGCCGACACGTTCCGGGCCAACCCGGCATTCAACACATTCGAAGCGATCACCAATCTCGCCACCGGCGAGGCGCTGGTTTCGACGCTGGCCGACAAGGGCGTCCCCTCCATGGTGCAGCGGACATTGATCCGCCCGCCGGCAGGACGCATCGGGCCGCTGACCAGCGACGAGCGTCAGACACTGATCAATGCGAGCCCGGTCGCTGGCCTCTATGACGAGATGGTCGACCGCGAATCCGCCTATGAGCTTTTGCAGAAGAAGGCGCAGCAGACAAAGACCGAAGCGGAGGCGGCGCAGGAGGCCAGCGCCGATAGCACTGGCGGCTGGAGGCTGCCCGATTTCCTTGGCGGCGAACCGAAGACCGGCCCGCGCGGGGGCCAGGTGAGAGGCCGCCAGACCGTGGCAGAAGCGGCGATGAAATCCGTCGTCCGCTCGGTCGGGGGGTCGCTCGGCCGAGCACTGGTGCGCGGGATATTGGGCAGCCTCAGCCGGCGGTAATTAATGGGTTTCGGAACCATGCATCCGCAATAAACAACCAAGATATTCCAATAATTTCGACGTTGAAGCGATTGTGTTGCTTTTATAGGCATGGCGCTCAAGCTTGGCGTGTTCGACAACGGTACCTGGAAAAACCATTCGGAATTCGCAAAGGCAGGCAAGCTCGAAACGCTGGTAACGACGGGTATTCGCGCCTACACTGATCCTTATGTGCTGTACAAGGGCCTCGCCGGGAAAAAAGGTGACGCCTTTATCCTTGATGGCGGAGATGCTGCTCCTTGGGCAGTGAGAAGCATTTATCATGGTACCGGCGTTGCCGGGCTTGTCGGTGCTTTGCGTAACGGTGCTGGCATGCATGGAGTAGCTTTCGATGCCGCCATCGTTGCTGCCAATAATGGCGGTCCAGGTCCGGAAGATGGTATCGTCGAAGGCAATGATGAGAATATGTATCGGGCTGGCTTTGAAGCGCTCGCCAAAGCAGGTGTGCGGGGCATTGTGAACAGTTGGGGTGTTGGCTATGACGAGAAGGCGATAGGAGTCATTCTTCCGCCGCCCTTGTACAACGCTGGCTCAACCCCCTACAAACTGGTCGACAGCATATCCCAATACTATTCCAATCCCGGTCACGGTACATATGCGGCTGCCGAGGCTGTTGCAAAGGCTGGTATTCTCCAGGTTTTTGCAGCGGGAAATGACAAAAAGTCAGTTCCGGATAGCATTCCGGGGCTGCCTTACTTCAGACCGGAGATAGAGCGCCACTGGGTCAGTGTGCTTGCCCTCGATGCAAAAAAGCAGCTTCCCTAC
>NZ_JBFUMG010000254.1:0-6179 GCF_054049495.1 Phyllobacterium sp. P5_D12
GATTGACACCGGCTACTATGCTCTGGTTGCGGCCGAGATGGTTTTGGCAAGTGAAACGAAAAATCCGGCATATCCCGCAGTATTCTGCACCGCATTTGTCGGGCGCTTGATTCTCTCGCCGGCATCGGCATCAGCCATAATGGCAATGCGGACCACTGGACCCAATGTAGGGGCAAGGAGGGGTCCCCCGCGATCGCGTACAGCTAACATCAAACCGGGGCATCAGTCTTACGCTCCGGTGTTCAGTCCGCTACCGTCCGAGCGTTTTGGGCTGGGCGAGGATTTGTACGTTGAAATGCCATCAGATGCGGTGGATTCCAGTGCACGGAGCGCAACGCGTGAAGGCGATTCCGTAGAGCCCTTGAGTTCCGAGGCTGCAGCCACCCTCTTCGTGGACGAACTTTTTGCCATGGGGCTCGTCGACACTGACGTTGACCGCGATGATGACGAGGGCAAGAAAAACGAGGATCGTGCCCTGGAGCGCACGACCCATCGCCTTAAACGCGTAGGCAAGCAGCTTCGGTTGATAAGAATCAGAATCAGCTGCCGAAGCGAACACGCCTGCTCAAGGGCATGATCAACAGGAGGTCGGAATGTCAAATACATACAGGAAGTTTTTTAATCGCCGCGCCAAATTGATCGCTTCAGTGGTCGGTGTCGGTCTCTGGCTCACCCTCGCGGCTATCGGGGAATCGTTCGCAGTAGGTTGCGAAAACGGACCGGGAATTGTCTGGCCGCCAAACCTGGCCGACGCTCCGGTGACTGATGAAAGAGAAATCCTGAAATTGATTCATCGCTTTCACTGGGCCCTGGACGACCACAAAACGATGCAACTAGAGGGCCTTTTTGCGGATAATGTAACTTACGAGTTGTGCGATGCCGTCGGGGATCAACTTCAGAAAACGACGGGGAAGGATCAGCTGGGGGTCTATCTCAAGACTTATTTTAATGAGCTTACGTTCAGAGGCACACAGACGCGGCATATCGCTAGCAACACCCTTCTCAATTTCGTTGGTGCAGGCAATATCCAGGCGAAAACGACGGTCGTCGTAACACTTCAGCACCCTGATATCGAAACACCGGTGCTGGACTACACCGCCGTGCTAAGAAGCGTGTTCACGACGGACGGAACTATCTGGAAGTTTTCGCAACTCACCCTCATCCTGGATGGACCGAAACTCGAATTGCGAGCTCGATGAACCGGGATCGAGAATCGCGCGGTGAGGTATTTTAGCCAAATCGTCATCATAGGAGCCGCGGCCATCGCCTTGGCTCATAGCACGAGTTGKCCCGGAGCCAGAACTGTTGACATGGACGAGGGTTTGTTTGCCGAGACTGTGCAGAAATGGAATGGAACTATCCTTTGGGAGCCGGCATCGGCGAGCGGCAACATAGTCAGCAGGTTCGGCGACGAGGCACGCGCTGTGTTCGGTCCGATCCCTGACGGAGATTGCTCGGACGGTGCTGCAAAGACGATACCGCTGCAAATTGACGGCAATATTGTCGATCTTAAACCGAACCCCGGCAAGCCGAATCATCCGCTGGAATTCGAACACCGTGATATCGACGGGAAGATAGTCAAATGGACGAGCGGTGTTGCACAGTGCGACAAGCCTTCATTGACGGGAAGCGCCACCTACTGCGGCCTGAACTCAAGGCTGAACCGTGTCGAGAATGGCAATGTGGAATGGCTTTTCCTCTGCCGCAAATCGAGCCCCAGCCTCGAAGTAGAACCCATCCCCTACTGGCAGCAGTCAAATCCGAAGTTTGCGCTGTTCGGCGTTATCGGGTTCAACAGAAGCTCGGGCGAGATCGTGTTCTTTGACGGCAGAAAAGACCAGAGCGAATTCGACTGGTCGCAAAAATTCGTGCCGCCGGGCGGACGTTCCTACACGGACAGCCAAGGTCGTGCCGAAGCAGAAGCCCTCTATGATCCAACGTTTCAGGTAGAGTGCTCAGGGTGTCACGACAACAAAAGCGCTTACGTCATCAACCCCAACATCCAGCAGGCGAGAGTGGGCTATTTCGCTGGAAAGCAGGATTCGGTAGCGTCTTCCTTCAGCCTCGGTAATTTCCTCCCGGCGCCGCCGCGCGGCAGGTCGACACCATTCCGCGTCGTGGGATCGGGCTATACCGCCACCCATCGGGTCAATCTCGAACGCGCCATGACCGTGCGCGATCCCACCGGAAACTGTACGGAGTGTCACACGCTGACGACACAAACCACCGGGCAACGCTTTTCGGCTGATGCAGTAGCAAGGGATCCAGCTATTTCAGAACCTGACAGGGCGCAGTTCTTGCGGCTGCAGGCAGAACGGAGAAAACTATTGGAGATAGACGCGCATAGGACGGAGTGGGCGTCGCGATCCGGTGCGGGGAAAATCCATCCCTGGATGGTTCCGATCGATGGAAATGAATTGTCGGCTCAACCACCCGAAATCAGCGCCTCCGACTGGAGCGTGTTGAGCAATTGCCTGTGGGGCGCGGGGGGAAACGAGTGCTCTTACGCGCCGCTTTATACGTCCTGTCCCGCACCAGAAGCGGCGATGCAGGGCGATAACTCGAAACCTGAGGACCTATCCATTGCCGTTGTAAGGTCACCGGGTGGAGAATTGATTGCCAACCGGGTAGTTCGGCTGAACTGGCGCTATCTGAACAGTTACGGCAATATTCCGCAAAGAGACGACGTGCGGTTCAATGTGGCGGTCAAGTCCACGGAAATCCCGACATCAGGTGCAGCGCCGTCGCCACTGGATTATCCTGGTTTGGAGGAAGCAACGGATAAAAATTTTATCGCCATAGACGGCGAGACGGGGACATCGGGTTCGGCCACGCTGATCCGCAACGTTTCCTATTTCGGCCATTCGAAATTCACGGATCCTGTCCCGTCAAAGGATATGCGGGCCTTCAGGCTGGATTTGCCTGCCCAATGCAATCGCCGTTATCTCGTCCGCATAGTGCCCAAGAGATTTTGCTTCGATCAAAGCAGCATCACCTATGGGCAGGCCGACCATCTTCTCTATGCTGACGTCTCATGCGATTGAAGAAGGCCGATCATTCTTGATCTTTCCATCGAACGAACGCCTCAGTTCCGTCAGGCTTTGGGCGGCCTTCTGCTCCCACGAGCGCGCTCCTTGTTTGCGCGCAAAAGCAATGGCTTTTTTAAACAATGCTTCGGCAAAGCCGGTCGCATTTTTCTTGCGCAGCACTTCGCCTTTCAGCCGGAGCAGCTCCGCGGTGAAATAGTTTTCATTGGTGTTGCTCACGAGATCCAGCGCTTCGTCGACGGCGTCAGATGCCTTTTCGATTGCCTGAGCCTGGAGATAGCATTCCGCCAGCAGTCCCAGATAGCAGGATTTGTCGATCTCCTGATCGCCGAGGTTATCGCAGGTCTTCCGCATCTTTTCCAAGCCGTCAAAGTTGCGGTCGGCGCGGACCATGGCCCAGCCCTCGAAGAACGAGCCCATATTCAGCCACAGCTGAAATCCGTTCTCCGTAGCCAAAGGGATGAGCTCGTTGGTTAGCTCGCGTAGTTTGATGACATCATTGCGCAGTGCCAGCAGAATGCAGCCATTGCCAAGGCAGGCGGCAAGTCTGTAAGCCGACTGCTGACGTGCATCGAGTTCCGCAGCGTCATAGAGGTCAATTGACCTTTGATGTTCACCGAGCAAATGCAATGTCCAGGCTAGGTAAAGCATCGGCATGCTCGGAAAGTCGCTGCCGATCGTGTCCTTATGTGCTGCGTACGCAAGCGAACGTTCGAGATAATCACGGGCACCTTTGAGATTACCCTGAGAAAACAGGCTCATACCCTTGAACTGCAGTCCCAGTACCCGCGCCTTGATATGATCGCGTTTTCTGCCGATGTCGAGCAACCGGTCGCTTGCCCATTCGGCATCGGCAAAGTGCGCAGAATTGAAGGCCGTACCGAAGAGACCGTCGAGCGCCCGGACAGGCGATTCCGTATCGCCGAGCTCGTCGCTCAATCGCATTGCATTTCGGTAAGCATCGCTACCTTCGCGCGTGACATATCCAAATGTCGCGTAGTGCACGTCGCCGATCTCCAGCCAGAGCCGCAACTCCTTCTCTTTGCGCTCGAGCGTTGCCGGAAGCTTATGCAGGCATTCGACGCCATGTGCAAACATGTTTGCGGCTTCTACTTTGGCCCAGGTCTTGCCAACATTCAGACCTGCAGCAAGCCAGCAGTCTGCCGCCCGTTCCAACTCGTCTGCTTCGGAATAATGTTGCGCCAACAGCTCGGGGTGTTCTGCTGCCAATTTGGGATAGATCTTCTGAATGGCCTCTGCAACCTTGCTATGAAGTTCGCGGCAACGTTCTCGCAACAGCGTGTCGTGTGCGGCCTCCTGGAGCAGCGTATGTGTAAATATATAGCTCTTCCGGTTGGGCTGGGGCGCGAACAATCCGGACTCAACAAGGTGGCGCAATGCGGAATTCAGGGAACGAGCCGACAAGCCGCTAAGCCGGCTTAGCAACTTGAGATCGAATTCCCGTCCAATGACAGAGGCGGTTTGAGCGATCATCTTGCCAGGACCAAGTTTGTCGAGACGCGACAACAGCGAAGATTGCAGCGAATTCGGAACCCCGACGGACTGCTCCCGCACCTCTGACTCCGAGGGAAAGAGTGGGCCGCCTGTCTCGAGAGCTGTCCGCGCCAATTCTTCGACGTAGAGAGGAACACCCTCGGCTCTGTTCAGCACAGAGGTTTGAATTTCGCTCGGCAGGGGTTTGCCGCCGCTAACATTGCTGACGAGCATACGAGCTTCGTAGTCGCTTAGCCGCTTGAGTGCGATCTTGTGCAAGTTTTCACCCTTCAACGGCCGGCAAAGTGTCTTCTCACGTGTCGTGATAAGGATCAGCATCGGGAATGATGCCACCTCTTCCAAGAGCGCCTCAAGCACATCGCTTGAAGAAGGGTCGATCCACTGTTCATCCTCGATAGACAACAGGACGCGGTTGATGCGCGATACGTGATGGAGCCAGTCGATGATTATCCGATGCGAAACACTGCGCTGCCGTGGGGCCGTCAGTTCAGAAGGTGGGTAACGCCGCTGGTCGATGGAAAGCAAACCCGCAAATATAGGCAGGGATTCAGCGAGGGGAACGTCGCTCAGAGCGAGAATTGCCTCGAGTTTTTCCAGACCCTGCGCGGGATTGTCGCCATGAATTCCGGCATAGCGTTTGAGCAATGTGAGAAATGGGAACAGAGCGCTGTTGGAGTATGCGGACGAACACTGAAGSGTCAAATAGGTACATTGCGGCATACGGCGCTGAGCTTCGAAAATGAGCCGCGACTTGCCGATACCGGCTTCACCCGAAACGAGCGCTGCCTGTCCGCGGTTTTCTGCAACCACCTCTCGCCAGAGTTCGAGCACCTGGGACATTTCGTTGCGGCGGCCGACAAGTTCCGTCAATTGAGTTCGTTTGGCGAAGCGGTTCTCTAGAATTCGCTCTTTTTCGGCCCGCCAGACGTGTATCTGCTTGGAAAAACCTTTCAATGTTTGCTGGCCAAGGTCGGTGAATTCGAATGCGCCGGCGGCATTATCGTGAGTCTGTTGATCCGTCAAAATCGTTTGCGGCTGGGCCATTGTCTGGAGCCGCTGTGCAAGGTTGGGTATCGATCCCAGGGCGACCGTAGACACGCCTGCAGGCGCTCCGAGAAAATCCCCTACAACCACGAGGCCACTTGCTATTCCTATCCGGACCCGCAAAGGCGGTCCTTGTGCTACCGAAATCTCGGGTACGAGCCTCAGAATATCGAAGGCCAGAGCAAGTGCATGCTCTGCGTCGTCTTCTTCAGCAATCGGATAACCGAATAGTGCCTGAAAGGCGTCGCCAATGTAGTTGGCTGCAATGCCGTTGTGGTTTCTCACCGCATTGTTGCATTGCCGCAGATAGTCTCGCGTCAGTTTGCTGAAATCCTCCGGATCCAGCAGAACCGCATATTCGGTTGAATCCACCAGATCGCAAAACAGAATGGTCAATGGACGGCGCTCGCCCGAAATTTGGGATAGCTCGCCACTGCCTTCTTCGATCAATCGCGCGATACCCGCGAGAATCTTTTTTCTGGGACCGAGCGGAATCCGCATGCTCTGCAGGTCACTGTCCGAGAGGAGGCGGAGACTATCAAAGTCGACTTGAGATTCCGCGAACGCATCGGC
>NZ_JBFUMG010000255.1:0-6137 GCF_054049495.1 Phyllobacterium sp. P5_D12
GCGTATACCTGGACGGAACGCGGTTGAGAGCGTGATTTCCCCTGGCTCGTTGGCGCCAATGGATTCAGCTGCATTTTTTACGAGATTGAGGAACACCTGAACGAGCTGATCGCGATTTGCGAACACGTAAGGCAACGACGGATCATAGTCCTCGTGAAACTTGATATGGCTGGCAAAACCATTCTTGGCGATGGCTTTGACGTGGTCCAGCACCACGTGAATGTTCACCGCTTCGCGTTCTATCGGGCGTTCGTCGGAAAAAACTTCCATGCGATCGACAAGTGACACGATCCGGTCGGTCTCATCGGTGATCAAGCGTGTTAGCGCCCGGTCATCGTCGGAAAGGCCGGTCTCAAGCAATTGTGCGGCTCCCCGGATGCCAGAGAGCGGGTTCTTGATCTCGTGCGCCAGCATGGACGCGAGGCCGGTAACCGAACGTGCCGCGCCGCGATGCGTCATCTGCCGATCAAGTTTTTCCGCCATCGAGCGTTCCTTGAAAAGAATGACGATCGAACCCGGCGATTCACTGACGGGAGTGACGTAGAGATCGACAATCCGGTCCTGGCCGAGCCGTGGTGACGAGACGTCGACGCGATATTCGTTGACCGGTGACGGGCTCTCGCGCACTTGCTTGACCAGCGCCAGCAGAGGGCTGCCAAACGGCAGCAGCATATCGAGCGTGTTGCGGCTCAAAATGCTGGCGCTTGAGCGGAAGAATGCTTCGGCATCGGCGTTGGCATAGGAAATATAACCTGCATCATCGAGCATGATCACCGGGTGCCGGATCGAATTCAGGACGATGCCCGCCAACCGGTCTCCCAGCATAGATTTGTCCGATGCCGTCATCAGGCCACCTTCTTCATTTCTTCTGTATTCGTCAGCGTAGCGTGGAGACGCCGCACAACCTGTTGCGGATTGGTTTCGGTCATAATCGAACCGCGTGTCACAGCGCCAACGTCACCGGCATGCATGTCGAGATACCAGCCAAGATGCTTGCGCGCGTGGCGAATACCCGTGGCCTCGCCATAATGCGAGAGCATCGCTTCGTAGTGCGCGACGGCATAGTCGGCGATCATGTGGCTGGCATCTCGTCCGCTTCCCTGAACGATCGTTCCTGGCAGCCAAGGTTGGCCATAAGATCCGCGTCCYACCATGACTGCATCCGCACCCGAGGCCTCAAGGATTGCCTTTGCATCGTCACGGTCAAGAACATCGCCATTGGCTACAAGTGGGATCGAGATTGCGTCTTTTACAGCTCGAATAGCGTGCCAATCAGCTTTGCCTTCGTAGAACTGGCAGCGCGTGCGGCCGTGCACAGTGATCATCTTGACACCGGCCTGCTCTGCACGCACGGCCAGCTCCGGGGCGTTGATGCTGGCGTCATCCCAGCCAAGCCGCATTTTCAGCGTAACTGGAACCCGCACAGCGCCGATTGTTGCTTCGATCAGTGTCAACGCGTGATCGAGATCGCGCATGAGTGCCGAGCCCGACAAACCACCCGTTACCTTTTTGGCCGGGCAACCCATGTTGATATCGATGATATGGGCGCCCTCGCCTTCAGCGATCCGCGCAGCTTCCGCCATCCATCGGGTTTCACGGCCTGCGATCTGCACAACGTGCGTGCCCAATCCATCACCCCTGAGGCGCAACAGGTTGCCGCGTTCGCGCGTGCAAAGCTCTGCACTCGCAACCATCTCCGATACGACCATGCCGGATCCCGCCTGCCACGCCAACTGGCGGAACGGCAGGTCAGAAACGCCAGACATAGGCGCCAGAAACACGCGGTTGCGCAAATGTACCCCGCCGACATCCAGTGGTTGATCCAATTCGATCACGCGATTCTGCCTGTTTCGTATGCAATTTCGTAATAGCCTATCCTTTAGACAGATCGTTGCCTCTTCGCAAGGCATTGCGCACTGTGAATGGCCGGATTTCGACTCCAGTCGTTGCTAAAGTTCTGGTCTTTCCGTTTGGCAAAGGGTAACGCAGTCTGCATCGAACGGAGAGAAGCGTGCCGGGGAAGTCTGACAATAAGGAAATGCGGGTAGCTGCGGTCATTGTGGCGGCCGGACGCGGTGAACGCGCAGGTCAAAGCGTTGAAGGACCAAAGCAATACCGCAAGATCGGCGGGGAAGCCGTTCTGGCGCACACGATGCGCGCATTTCTTGATTGCCCGTTGATCGACCATGTCGTTGTGGTAATCCACAAGGAAGACAGTGCACTGTTCGCCCTGGCTCTTGGAGATCATGCCGAACGAGTTACTGCTGTGATAGGTGGACCAACCCGACAGGAATCGACACGTCTCGGGCTTCTGGCTCTAAAGGAGAAAACACCGGATCACGTGTTGATTCACGACGGTGTTCGCCCCTTTATCTCGGCAGATCTACTGGAGCGGGTCATTTTCAATCTGACCCCGCATATCGGGGTCCTGCCAGTCCTTGCCGTGTCGGATACGTTGAAAGCTGCCGGACCGGACGCGATGGTCAGCGCAACGGTACCGCGCGTGGGCCTCTATGCGGCGCAGACTCCGCAAGCATTTCCCTATTTGCCGATCCTCGATGCGCATAACGCAGCATTTATAGCCGGCCGATCCGACTTCACCGACGATTCGGCCATCGCCGAATGGCATGGCCTGCCGGTGCGGATCGTTGAAGGATCAGTCGACAACACGAAATTGACCTGGGCAAAGGATATCGAAATGGCCGATGATCGCCTGTCGCAAAAGTATTCCGCATTTCCGGACGTGCGCACCGGGAACGGCTATGATGTGCATGCTTTTGAGCCAGGCAATGGCGTGATGCTCGCCGGCGTATTCATCGAACATGATCAAAAGCTGTCCGGGCACTCGGACGCCGACGTTGCCCTCCATGCTTTGACCGACGCCCTACTCGCAACACGCGGCGCTGGCGATATTGGAACACATTTTCCGCCGTCCGATCCGCAGTGGAAGGGCGCCGCCTCCCATATCTTCGTGGAGCACGCGGTGAAAATCGTCAAGGAAGCCGGCGGCCGGATTGCCAATGCGGATGTTACGCTGATCTGCGAAGCGCCGAAAGTAGGTCCGCACCGTGAGGCGATGACCGCAGCATTGTCGAAAATGCTGGGAATTTCCGCGGATCGCATTTCTATCAAGGCCACGACCAATGAGAAACTTGGTTTTATCGGCCGCAAGGAAGGCATTGCAGCCATTGCGACGGCATCTGTGATCTACCCGGGAGGGCTGCCGGAATGAGCGGGCTAATCGCAGAAGCCAAGGCAATTGCGGTACTTGAAGCCTGCCGTCGCCACGGCATTCTGCTGGCCACGGCCGAATCCTGCACCGGTGGTTTGATCGCAGCGTCGCTGACAGATATCGGTGGCTCCTCCGATGTCGTGGATCGTGGGTTCGTCACCTATTCTAACGAAGCCAAGCAAGAAATGGTTGGCGTCCCGGCCGAATTGATCGCCACACACGGGGCAGTATCTGAGGAAGTCGCTTTGGCTATGGCAACGGGCGCCCTCGCACATTCGCGCGCAGGCATTGCGGTTTCGGTAACAGGTATCGCCGGACCCGGTGGCGGTTCGGACATGAAACCCGTAGGACTGGTCTGGTTTGCGCTGGCGTTGAAAGACAAGCCGCCGGTCGCAGCCCGCCACCTATTTGTTGATCACGGTCGCGCATCAATCCGCAATGCCGCCGTCAATGCTGCGCTTGATATGCTTTTGAGGGCGCTAGGGTAGGACTATCGGTTACGCAGCAGATGGTAGTAACAGCATCAGCGCGCCTATTGCAGCAACCACAAGGCCGGGCCAATTCGCTTTCAAACCGAGAAAACGCAGACCGCGATGGCGCGGTTCAAGACCGGCAGAATCACCGTTGCGCGAATGGGATTCACTCATCTCACCGCGATAAACCGCAATTCCGGCCATATACAAAAGCCCGCAAACAACGAATAGCGCACCGATCAGTTTGGTCGTTAACATCACAACCTCCTTGCGATTAACGTAACGGATAGCGTGCGGTTTCGTTCCTGCGGTGCGGGCCGGGCAGCGTAGCGGATCACTTGCCGTAGATTGAGTCCGCCCTTTTTTCAAAAGCTTCGGTGAATTTCCTGAAGGCTATGTCGAACATCGACCCCATGAGAAAACCGAGCGTGCGGCTCTTGAATTCATAATCGATATAGAATTTCACCGCTGAATGTTCCGGATTTTCATCAGGGACGAATTGCCAGCGGTTATCGAGATAGCGGAATGGCCCATCTATATATTTGGTGATGATGACTTTTTCTTCCGGCTTCAAAAGAACCTGACTGGTGAACGTCTCGCGGATCAGCTTATAGCCGACAGTCATGTCAGCAATCAGCAACGTCTTGCCATGACTTTCCTTGCGTGAACGCACTTTCAAACTCTCGCACATCGGCAGAAACTGCGGATAAGTCTCAATATCGGCGACCAGATCAAACATCTGTTCGGCGCGATGCTTCACATGGCGGGTCGTTTCAAATTTCGGCATCGGTCACGCGCGGTTTGCGTGCAGCGCCTCGCGTGCAGCCTTCAGCCTGACGAAATCTTCACCGGCATGATGCGATGAACGTGTTAGTGGGCTGGACGCAACCACCAGGAAGCCCTTGGTTTTGGCAATCGTTGCATAGGATTTGAATTCGTCCGGTGTTACATAGTTCAGCACGGCATGATGCTTGCGCGTTGGCTGCAGATACTGGCCGATCGTCATAAAATCCACATCCGCCGAGCGCAGATCATCCATCAGCTGCAGCACTTCGTTACGCTCTTCGCCAAGACCCACCATGATGCCGGATTTTGTAAAGATCGTCGGGTCGAGTTCCTTCACCCGCTGCAACAGGCGGATTGAGTGGAAGTACCGCGCGCCCGGACGAACTTTGAGATAATTGGACGGAACGGTCTCAAGGTTGTGGTTGAAGACATCAGGACGGGCCGCCACGACAATTTCCAAAGCGCCTTCCTTGCGCAGGAAATCCGGCGTCAGAATCTCGATGGTCGTGCCGGGCGAAATACGGCGGATGGCATGGATCACATCGGCAAAATGCTGCGCACCGCCATCGGCTAGATCGTCACGATCGACCGAAGTGATGACCACATGCTGCAAACCCATTTTCAAAACGGCCTTGCCGACATTTTCAGGCTCTTCTCGGTCAAGCGCGGTTGGCAGACCAGTCGCGACGTTGCAGAACGCACAGGCGCGGGTGCAGATCTCGCCCATGATCATGAAAGTCGCGTGCTTCTTGTCCCAGCACTCGCCAATGTTGGGGCAACCGGCCTCTTCGCACACCGTGACGAGATTGTGCGAGCGCACGATATCACGTGTTTCCGAATAGCCTTTCGACACGGGAGCCTTAACTCTGATCCAGTCGGGTTTCTTCAGGATCTCCGAATCCGGACGATGCGCCTTTTCGGGATGCCGAAGACGCCGCTTTTGATCGATCGTGTCGAGTACCGTTACCATTCTAATGTCCTAGCTTGCGGGCCTGGCTTTGCCGAAAACCCACAGGATGAGAATTGCGCCAACTGTCGCAATGATCAGGTTTCCAAAGAAACCGTAGAAATTGAAATCCAGCAGACCAGCCAGCGTACCACCAACGAAAGAACCGGCGATGCCGACAAGGATATTGGTTAAAAGGCCATGATCGCGGTTCGTTGCCTTTTCAGCGATGTAACCGGCTAGGAAGCCGATAAGCAGCATTCCAAAGAAACCGACACCGGGCATGCCCATAATACCAACTGGCTGATCCATATGCTTCTCTCCCCATCCTTGTTTGCCGCAATTGCGGACGCAAAACCGCTTCACACTTTTGCTGCAATTGCTTTAGCGCCCTGATGCAATGGCAATTGCGCGCAACACCAAGGCCCATATAGCACCGAAAAGAAAACCACCCAACCCGCAAGCAAAGGTAACAATCCAGACACCAAGCCAACCGCCAATTGCTGTTCCATTGATCGATATGGTGTTGCCTGAAACCAGACTCAAGGCGGACGGCACAAACCCGAGTCCAAGGCCGATCAAGGTCGACCATTTCAGAACAGCCCATGAAAGGTTGATCCAGGGTCTGCTATCCTTGATGGTGACCAAAAGCCAAATTCCCTTCGTTGCTTACGCGTTTAACACACGGCCATAGGCATCC
>NZ_JBFUMG010000256.1:0-6135 GCF_054049495.1 Phyllobacterium sp. P5_D12
GCAGCAACGACGTGACAGGTGAGAATCTTCGCCAGCTTTTCCTTATTTTCAGGCTTTAGCAGCGTATCGACGGTGCCTTTCAGAAGCTCGGCAAATGCCTCATTTGTAGGGGCGAATACCGTAAAAGGCCCCTTGCCCTGAAGCGTTTCGACAAGGCCGGCCGCTTTGACCGCAGCCACCAGTGTCGTGTGATCCTTGGAGTTCACGGCATTTTCAATGATATTCTTGTTTTCGTACATGGCCGCACCGCCCACAGTCGGGTTCTTGGCGTACGCAGTTCCGGCAACCAGCACGGCCGAAAGTGCGATCAGGCCCAATGATTTCTTCAACATACTTCATCTCCATTGTTTGTTTCCCCTCAGGTGAGGACAGATGGAGATACGGGAGGTTGGAGACTTAAGTTTCAGACGACGTCAAAATTAACGCTCTAAATTTTGCGCACAATACCCGCAGCGACAATTGGGCCGGTAGGAGCGCCGCTTGGTGCACCTCCAACAGGCTCTACAGTCAGCGCCAGTGTCGTACCGTCACGCAGCTTGGCGAGTAATGGCGACGGTAGATTGAACTCTGTCACTTGCGGGGAAACCATCAGGCCGAGCGAGACGRGCGCTTCGTTGCCGGCAATCAGCCAAAGTTCAAGCGAGCGGTCCTTCGGAATGTCGCCGCTGACCACGGTTACTTTCAGTTTCTTGGTCTGGTCATCAAAAATCGCCAGCGTGTGAACGCTGCTGCCTTGTGTCTCCATCGATGCGACCAGTTGCTCGCTGATCCGGGCAGGGCGCTCGATCAAATCACGGCCAATTCCGATCACAGCAAAAGCAAGTGCGGCGAAGGCCAGTCCGCGCCAAAAGGCAATATTGTTCCAGAACGACGAACTGGCGGCTACTTCGATGGCAAAGAGGCGTTGATCGATCCGGCTCTTCAGATGTTGCGGGGCTTGCGCCGCATCGTACTCATCGTTGAGAGGGTCGAATTGTGTCTGCCAGCGTGCAACCAGTTCCGCAAACGGCTTGTCCGTTTCGATGCGGCGCGCAACCTCCCGGCGCTCCTGCTCGGGGAGCACACCCAACACATATTCGGCGGCGATGAAATCATCGCCTTCCGGTATCATGTTGTCATCGGGTTCAGTCGGGCTCATCCCTCTAGGCATTCCTTCAGTTTTATCAGGCTGCGGCGCAGCCAGGTTCTCATTGTATTCAACGGCACGTTATGGCGGCTGGCCAGTACCTCGTAACTGTCGCCATTCAGATAGGCGCCACGGACGGCCGCCGCTCTGTCCGCCTCAAGCTGGCCGAGGCAATCATAGATCCGTTGCGCTTCCCCACTGGCAACAGCAGCCTGTTCGGGATTGGGTGACGGCTCGGAAACGTCTGCAGCCTGATCCAATTCGACTGCTGCAGGCTTACGGGCCCGCAATACGTCAATGCAGTGATTGCGGGCAATCGCCACCAGCCATGAAATAGGACTGGTATCCGCGACGGCGAATCGGCCCGTCTTGTTCCAAATCTTGACGTAGATGTCCTGTAACGCGTCTTCTGCTTCCGTTCGATTACCCAAGATACGCAGACATACACCAAAAAGTTTCGCGCTTGTGGCGGCATACAGCACATCGAAGGCCGCGCGGTCCCGTAGTGAAACTCGCGAGATCAGCTCCGATATGCCTTCAGGCGTCATACAGATGGCGTTTCCAACTCTTATTGCTCAATTTAAATCTGCCGAGGGGTTGCGCTGTCAATGGCAGATGAAAAAAACGTCTGCCGATGGCCTAAATCATGTTTGCCCGAAACCGTCTTTAGCGTTAAGAACCCCCGTCCTTCCCAAGCTGGAGCTTGCGCATGTCCTCCACATCCGACGCCGACCACACTGCTGAAATTCAGGCAAGTCTGCTTTCCGCTGCTCTGCCCTATATGCAGCGCTATGAAAACAAGACCGTCGTCGTAAAATATGGTGGCCATGCCATGGGTGACGCGGCTCTCGGCAAGGCGTTTGCCCGCGACATAGCGCTTCTCAAGCAGTCCGGTATAAATCCCATCGTTGTCCACGGCGGTGGACCGCAGATCGCGTCCATGCTGGCACGCATGGGTATTGAGTCCAAGTTCGAAGGCGGCCTGCGCGTAACCGACGCGAAGACGCTGGAAATCGTCGAGATGGTGCTCGCGGGCTCGATCAACAAGGAAATCGTCGCTTTGATCAACGCCGAGGGCGAATGGGCAATCGGCCTGTGCGGCAAGGATGGCAATATGGTTTTTGCCGAAAAGGCGAAGAAGACCATCATCGATCCCGATTCCAACATCGAGAAGATCGTCGACCTCGGATTTGTCGGAGAGCCGGTAGAAGTCGACCGCACGCTGCTCGACCTTCTCGCTCGTTCCGAGATGATACCTGTGATTGCGCCTGTTGCGCCCGGGCGTGATGGCCACACTTACAATATCAATGCAGATACGTTCGCTGGCGCTATCGCCGGAGCACTTGCAGCATCTCGCCTTTTATTCCTGACGGATGTTCCCGGTGTTCTCGACAAGGACAAGCAGCTTATCAAGGAACTTTCCGTCGCGCAGGCACGTGCTCTGATCAAGGACGGCACGATATCAGGGGGCATGATCCCCAAGGTCGAAACGTGTATCGATGCGATAAATCGCGGTGTCGAGGGCGTGGTCATCCTTAACGGCAAGACTCCTCATTCGGTTCTGCTCGAACTTTTCACAGAACGCGGTGCAGGAACGCTGCTCGTTCCCTAGGTTCCTGGCCCTAATCATTTCTTGAGATGATCGAGCGGGATTTTCCCGGGCCCTTTGATATTCTGCAGCACCAGTTGGGTATGCACATCTCGGACGCCCTTCAATCGCATCAGCCTGTGCATGACGAAAGCATTGAGATCGTCCACGGTGGGCACCATGACGTGCAGGAGAAAATCATGTTCTCCGGTCATGGTCCAGCAAGACGAAACCTCGTCCATACGCTGAATTTCAGCGATAAAGCGCTCAGGAGAATCATCGCTATGGGTGTTGAGACGCACCTGTATGAAGACTTCTACCATCAGCCCGATCGATCGTCTGTCGATGGTGGCAGCAAAACCTTTGACAACCCCACTTTCCTGCAGCTGCTCGAACCGTCGGGCGCAGGGTGTGGCGGACAGGCCGATCAATTGGGCGAGGTCAGTTATCGCAACGCGTCCATTGCCTTGGAGAATCTGCAGCATTTTGATTTCGAAGTCGCCCAAGTGAGAAGAAGTCACTCAAAATTTTCCTTATCCTTCGCTAATTCACTCACAATGATGCTCGGCGCAGCTGATTAAGTCAAATCCTCTCATTTTCCCGTCGTATCCTCCTGGAAACCAATCGAGGAGGAAACGATGACTATCAGCGTTGAGGCTTATGCCCGGGCGTGTGCCGAACAGGGACTTCGCGGCAACTACGCGGTTTGCCAGGCGGATTTCACCGTTGAGCAGAAATACGACTATTCCGATGAAGACCAAGAGGTCTGGCGCACCCTGTGCGATCGCCAGACAAAACTGACGGAGAAGCTGGCGCACCACAGCTATCTTGACGGCGTGGAGGCCCTAGGACTTCTCGACCGAATACCGGATTTTCACGAGGTGAGCGAGCGGCTTCAAAAACTKACCGGTTGGGAAATCGTTGCCGTGCCAGGCCKTATCCCGAATGAGCCGTTTTTCGATCATCTTGCCAACCGGCGCTTCCCGGTGACGAATTGGCTGCGCAGCAAAAAGGAACTCGACTATATCGTTGAGCCGGACATGTTTCATGATTTCTTCGGTCACGTTCCTATTCTCAGCCAACCGGTATTTGCGGATTTCATGCAGCTCTACGGCGTAAAGGGTGGAGCAGCATCACGCATGGGCGGGGAACAGCTGGCAGGCCGGCTTTACTGGTACACTGCCGAGTTTGGCCTCATGCGTGAGGGGGGCGCATCACTAAAAGCATTTGGTGCCGGTCTTATGTCGTCGTTCAGTGAACTGCAATTCGCTGTGACGAGTCCCGATGCCCATCACGTGCCGTTTGATCTGGAAACGGTGATGCGTACGGCATATGAAATCGACAAGTTCCAACGGGCATATTTCGTGTTGCCATCCTTTGCCGCGCTGAGAGATGCGTTTGAGAAAGCCGACATGGAAAAACTGGTTGCGCKCTGGAAAGATGCTGATCCACTGGATCCGGCGATGGTCTAAGAAACGAGCCTCTATCGACGAGTCATCTCAGGCCGCATTCTTCATGTTGGACTCGATGATCACGCAATTGCGGCCATTGCGTTTGGCCTCGTACAATCTGCGATCGGCGATCTGAAAATGATCGGCGATCGCTCCATTTGCCAGCCCAACAATGCCCCCAATACTGACACTCAGCAAGACGCGTTCGTTTTCCGGAGTGCGGAACTCAATGCGGTTCACTGCCGCGCGAATGGTTTCGGCGATGGATTTGACGTTGTCCTCATCATCCATTGCGAGAAAGACAGCGAATTCCTCGCCTCCGATGCGTCCAATACTGTCCTCTTTTCCAAGGCAGCCAGCGATACTCTGTGCGATCGCCATCAATGCGCCATCGCCATTGTAATGGCCATGAACATCATTGATTTTTTTGAAATGATCCGCGTCTATGATCAGGAGAGAACTTGCCTCTCGCGTACGGACATCCTCGATATGGTTGAAGAACGCTTCGCGATTGAGCAGGCCCGTCATACTATCGCGTGATGACTTCTCGAATAGTTTCGCATTGGTGGTTTCAAGCTCCCGCATGACGTGATTGAGTCTTTCGAGGGTCAGCCGCAGTTTTTCCGACTGGCGAAAGACGATGAAGGAAATGGCTGGAGAAATCATCAAGGGGCAAATGGTCGCGATCATATATCCCCTTGCGTCATGCATATCGTTGGCCGTCATGATGGCCCCAGTAATCAGCAGGGAGCCCATAACGGAAACGACCATAACCATTGCACATTTGAGGAGAATTCTGGACATCGGACCTCCGAGACAGCTCCTAACCAATACGAGGAACAAATGAAGCGGTTGTTAGCGAAAAATTTAAAAACGGTCGTAGTTCAGACTCTTTTCGTCTATTGATTCGGGAGCGAAACAGAATTTTCTGCATTTGCTTTTGCCTATCAGAAAACGGCGGAACCTTAATCGCGTATGACAAATCAACCAGAATCCTTGAACTTTGCCCATGTGACCGATTGGGTCTTTGATCTCGACAATACCCTCTATCCACATCATTCAAATCTGTTTTCCCAGATCGATGTGAAAATGACGGACTATGTTGCTGATCTTCTGAAGCTGTCCCGGACCGATGCGCGGCAGATGCAGAAGCAATTTTACAAAGATTATGGCACGACGCTCAAAGGATTAATGGACCGCTACGAGATTGATCCGGACGACTTCTTACAGAAAGTCCACGACATCGATTATTCATGGCTGGTGCCGGACCCTTCATTGGCCACCGCCATCCGGCAACTGCCAGGTCGCAAGTTCATTTTCACCAACGGTAATCGCGGACATGCCGAGCGGGCTGCGCGTCAGCTTGGCGTTCTTGATGAGTTCGATGACATTTTCGATATCGTAGCGGCGGAATTGCTGCCAAAGCCTGCTCAAGAGACCTATGACCGCTTTTTAGCACTGCACAAGATCGACGCGGCAAGCAGCGTGATGTTCGAGGATCTGGCGCGCAACCTTATCGTGCCGAAAGCCTTGGGGATGACAACCGTCTTGATCGTTCCCAACAATTTCGAACCGACGTTCTCGGAAATCTGGGAGCGCGATCCGGGTCATACCGATCACGTCGACTATGTTACGGACAACCTGGCCTCGTTCCTCAGCGCTATCCTGCCTGGTCAGGCGGCGCTGAATGTGCCTGCTTGAAGCGGTTTACCTCCGTTGAAGCGATAATCGATGATGCGGCGCATCGTGTGCTTGAACGATTGCCGCACTCGGGTCTTTGTGGCGCTCTTGTCGAGTTTATCGTTTTCGGGATCAAACAGGCTTGGGCCTGTCTCTTCGGTGGTGCGCTGCTTGCCGCGTCGATCTTGTGCAGTGCTAAAAAGCGGTCATAGGTCTCTTGAGCAGGCTTTGGTAGCAATTCCGCCGCTACGATATCGAAAATGTCATCGAACTCATCAAGAACGCCAAGC
>NZ_JBFUMG010000257.1:0-6127 GCF_054049495.1 Phyllobacterium sp. P5_D12
CATTAGGGATTTCTCGCGGATGGCGTTCGAGCGATATCGATCGCTGCCACGGGTTCATCCCCTCTCGTCATGGCGTCTCAGTCGCGTCAGACGATATGCGGAATCCCGTCTCGATCAGCGAATGTCGTTGGAGGAACTGGCGGACGTCGCGGGTTTTTCGCGGGCGCATTTCGCGGCCACGTTCAAGGCGGCGACTTCGATGAGCGCGCATGAATACCTTCTACGGATGCGAATTCAGGCCGCGGCCAGCCTGCTGGTTTGCACCGATCTAGCCCTCGTCGAAATCGCATTGCAGACGGGCTTCCAGAACCAGCCGCACTTCACGACGGTCTTTAAGAGGATCACCGCGATCACGCCGCGTAAATGGCGGGAGTCCCGTCGGTCCGCCGCAATGGCGAGCGAGCAAGTGGTCGACGCCGGAGCCATCATCAAATACCTGCCCGGAGAGCCTGAAGGATTTCTTCCGCACGATCTGCATTAAAGACCGGCCTCTTGCAGAACAACCAAGACCTGAAGCAACAAGGAGATTGAAACATGGCCCGAATTCCAATTCCCGCGACGCTCGATGCGGCGCCTGAAGCTTCCAAGGCGACGCTCGAGGTGATCAAGAAGCAGATCGGCGCACTGCCCAACGTCTTCCGCATGATGTCGACAAGCCCGGCCGTGCTCGAAGCCTACTCAGGTCTCAACGGAGCGCTCGGCAAGGGCAAGCTCGACAAGAAGATCCGCGAACGCATCGCGTTGGCGATAGCCCAGAAGAACGGCTGTGAGTATTGCCTAGCCGCTCATACCTACACCGGCGCTCACGTGACCAAGCTCAGTCTCGAGGAAATCGCCGCTGCCCGCCGCGGCGGATCCTCCGATGCCAGGGCCGACGCCGCCGTCAAGTTCGCGGTCAGGGTCGCCGAAACAAGGGGCGGCGTTTCGGAGCAGGAAGTGGAAGGACTGAAGGCGGCCGGCTTTGATGACGGCGAGCTTCTGGAGATCGTCGCGCACGTCGCGGCGAATACGTTCACGAACTACATGAACGAAGTCTTCAAAACCGACGTCGACTTCCCGAAGGTTGAGCGCGAAGCCGCCTGAATGGCTCTCCCGCCTTTCTCTGCACGAAAGTACAGGCCCTTGCGGACTTCGTCTCGAGGGCCTGTACTCCGGAGATCGCGGCCTGAGAGGGCCAGGCCTTGAGGGCACGGCGGAGGGTTCCGCGCGCGATCAGCTTGGTCACTCGAATCCTTCAAAACTATTTTTTCTCAGGCACGACGAACCTGACCGTCTCCGCAGTGATCACGTGATGTCTCGGATCGGCCAGTTCCACGAGAACCTTGTGTTGGCCGGCTGGAAGGCCGACGACGATCAGCGTCTCGCCGCTCGCATCGACGAAGTGCCAAGAAAGATCGTCGACGGTCACATGGACGTGCCCCAAGCGGGGCGAGACCTGCAGCGCGCCTTCTCCAAATACGGGGACGATGCGGATATTCTCCGCCCGATACTGGATGAAGACGAGGCCACGGGACAACGGCTCCGAAAGCGGCGGATCCACGATGAGCTTCGGCGCGGGCTGGTTTTCGATGGCGATCAGTGGCGATGGCCCAATGATGTCCCTGGCCGTCTGGACCGGAGCGCTCGTGGCAGGCGTCGTCATGGCGGGCCTCGTGACTCAATGGCGTCGATGGTGACTAGCTCGTTCACACGAACGTCATAAACCGTCTCCCAATTTCGTCCGGAGAGGCGATGAAGTCGAATTAAATCTCGTGAGTTGCCGTTGGTTCTGGTGCGACCGCTCTTACAGCGTGGAAGCTGTACCACTCGTCAGCGCCGTCCTGATCGCTTCCAACAAGTCGGTCGGACTGACGGGCTTCAGGAAGATACGCGACGCCCCTGAATTCCTGGCGCGGTCGCCAGCCGCGACGTCGGAGTGGGCGGTGATCAGAATTGAAGGAATCCTTCTGGTCATCAAGGAAAGCTTGTCCAGCAGGTCCAGACCCGAGATACCGCCGAGCTGGATGTCCGTGACTAGGCAGGCCACGGTCTGCAGCTCCGTGGAAGAGAGGAATTCTTCGGCTGACGCGAAGGCCGCCACGCGCATGCCGTTGGCGCGCAGCAATCCTCTGAGCGCGTCACGGACGGGCTCGTCATCTTCGACACAAACCACCAGGGAGGTCTTCGACGCATCAACCATGAATCGATCCAATCGCTGTAATCCTATGGCCGGAGTTGAAGGCTCGCAAGGCGACTAACGTCTGGAAATTTTCTGTTAGAACTAGCCTTTAGTAGAGGTACCTGCCTGCTCGCTCAGATCGAGCAGATCATAATGGCGGACTAGCTCCGGAAGGGTCTGAACGTGCATCTTCTGCATGACATTGCCTCTGTGCAGTTTCACCGTCGCCTCCGTGATGCCTAAAGCGCTTGAGATCTGCTTGTTACGTTGACCCTCCACCACCCGGATCAAAACTTCCTGCTCTCGTTTGGTCAGCGTCTCGTAATCGGCTCTGGCGCTGGCAGCCGCCGCCTCCTTCATTGTGGAGCGGCTGTCCCGCTTCATTGCGGCGTGGACAGCGTCGAGGAGATCCTGCTCGCGAACCGGTTTCGTCAGGAATTCCACCGCTCCAGCTTTCATCGCCCGTACCGCGATCGGAACGTCGGCATGGCCGCTCATGAAGATCACCGGTCTGTGGAAGCCGAGGCTCCGCACCTCTTCGTAGAATTCGATGCCACTCTGGCCGGGGAGCCGCACATCCAGGATCATACAGCCGACAGACCCCAACTGACCTCTCGATGAGAATTCGGTCGCGGAGGAAAACGCGGTCACGTTGAACTTCATCGACCTCAACAGGCCGACAAGCGACTCGCGCACCCCTGTGTCGTCTTCGATGACGACGACCTGCGCGGAGGTCTCCTCACGCTGTTTCTGATTCATTTGTCCCCCTGAATAGTATTGCGAATTCGAAGACCGTTCCTCCGGAAGCCAGCGGCCGAGCCGAAAGTGTCCCGCTATGCGCCTCTATTATCGACCGGCAGATCGCCAGCCGCATACCGGTCCCTCGGCTTGGTGGAGAAGAATGCTTCAAAAATACGCTCAGTTGCAATAGGGTCGAGGCTATAGCCGTTGTCCTCGACCCGGACAGCGACCGATCGCGCGCCGCGATCCGCGTCGACCACAGCAATCTTCCTGCCATGCACCTTTCCCATCGCCCCACAGCGACTTTCGCCTCGTCCAAATCGGGTTCCGGACGGTCGAGCCAGCTCAGACACGTAGCAGCATTCGTGACGATGGCCATGACCAACTGCCGGTCTTGATGATCTGTTGAGCCTCGGCCATCACGGCCTGGCTCTTCGCGAGCTCGAATTGCAAGGCCAACAGAGCGACGATCGATCTGGACAGCATTCCCGCTAGCAAGAGTCTCTGAATCATGGCGTTGACCTCAATGGCAGGGAAAGCCGAGCAGATAAACTCAGGAACGGCGTCGCCCTGGATGAGCGAAGTCGCGTTCTGGTCAGCGCCAACAAAGTAAAGGGAAGTGAGCAGGAGTAGCCCCGAAGGCGGACTCGGAGTACACCTCTTGAGTGGAGATGTCCGATGGACTCGGCGCTGGTTGGACGATATGAGTCATTGGGACATTCCTCTGTTGGGATGTTTGTTGCTAACAGATCAGATCGGTGGCGTGCCGTATCGAAACCGTCCGCTACCGAGTACGTCGTCGTTGATCACACCATCGCACGAATTCGAAATATCACCGGGGCGTCGCCCTCGTAGTGTTCGACGGAATGATCGGAGGATCGGATGTCCGCCCATATCCTTACGAGGAAGATCGAAGGCGTCGTGCCGGCTTTCGGTGAGCTCCCCATCTTCGCGGTCGGGCAATTGGTCAAAGTTTCAAACCGCGCACCGGTCGGGCATTATCGGGTGCCGACCTACCTGCGCGGGAAGACTGCGGTTGTCGAGGCGATCATGGAGCCGAAAGCTGTCAATAACGAGGAAGAGGCGTTTGGTCGCAACGCGGGCGCTGTTCGTCACTACTATCGAATTGCCGTGCCCATGACATCGCTCTGGACCGACTACGCGGGTTCACCTCAAGACGGCCTCCGGATCGAAGTGTTCGAAACATGGCTAGAAGGAGCTTCAGAATGATCGAGGAGGAAGACCACAACCATGGACATGACCACGATCACGTTCCTATCGTTGCATCGGAAGCGCCCGGTTACTACGACATCATGGAGACGGCGTTTCGGGAACTAATGATCGAAAAGGGCTACTTCACGGCCGGCGAAATCCGACGGCAGATCGAAGTGCTCGATTCCAGAAACCCGGCCCTCGGAGCGAAGGTGGTCGCAAGGGCCTGGTCTGATCGGGAGTTTAGGGCTCGCCTGCTGGAGGACGGCAGGACCGCCTGTGAAGAACTCGGCATTACCTTCTATGACGAAACCGAGCTGATCGTCTTGGAGAACACACCGAAGGTCCATAACCTCATCGTCTGTACCCTCTGTTCTTGCTATCCAAGGCCGGTTCTTGGACTTCCGCCAGATTGGTACAAGCTGAAGCCCTATCGGGCGCGTGCGGTCTACGAACCGAGGAAGGTGCTCGAAGAATTCGGCACCCACATTCCAGACGACGTTGAGATCCGCGTGAGCGATTCCACCGCGATCCAGCGATATCTTGTCCTGCCTATGCGCCCAGCGGGGACGGAAGGCCTCGACGAAGAGCAACTTGCAGCTCTCGTCACCCGCGACGCTATGATAGGCGTTATCCAGATCCAGTCGCCAGCAGAGGGAGTTGTAGCATGACAGGCAGCGAACAGTTCTTGAAGCGCCTCCCAAACGACATTGGAGGTCTGGAAGCGTCTAAGATCGAAAGGGTCGAACACGAACTGCTCCCCTGGGAAAAACGATGCCACGCACTGGCGGACGTCCTCGACTTCCACAAGATCATCAATACCGAGGAGAAACGACGCGGCGTCGAGTCCTTGGGCTCCGACCTGGTTGGCAAGCTTTCCTACTACGAGAGATGGATCGCCGCTTTCGCGAATATCGCCTTCCAAAAAGGTCTGCTGACGCCCGAAGAGCTGGCTGTGAAGATGGTTGACGTGGAGACGAGATGAGCGTCGCACGCCTAGAGGTTGGCAGCACGTCCTCACGCAAACGCTTTGTCGAGCACGACGGCACCGTATCGCTGTTTCGGCGATCGTTGGCGGAAGGTGTAGGCACTGCGATGCTGATGATCACGGTCGTCGGGTCCGGTCTGCAGTCGGTAGCTCGGAGCTTTCGTCTGCGATGGCGATCTCAGGAAGTCTGATCGGTTTGATTCTGGGCTTTCGGCGCGGTCTCCAGCGGACACTTCAATCCGACGATCACGTTGATGCAATGGCTCTCCGAGCAACGAAGGCTGGACTGCACCGTATGGTACATTGCCTCCCAGATCACCGGAGGATTGGCAGAAGCGCTGGCTTCCGCCCTTTAGGTCGACCGGGGTTCGATTTTCCGGCGCTCTCTTCACTGGAGAGCGAAGGTGTGGCTTCTTTATGCTTGATGACGATCGTCTTCTGCTGCTCGCAAAGCACGAACAAATTTGTGGGTCCCTTCGCGGTGGGCCTTTGGTTGCTGGCTGCCTTCTCTCTACGCCGACGGGCTCGATAGCGAACCCCGCGGTGGCAATCAGTCTGCTCGCCACGCCCGCCGGCGCGTCGGTGGTTGCTGTAACGCTCGTCGTTGTCGTTCAAATCATTGGAGGAAGTTTCGCCGCACTGACGGTATCAACAATCTATCCAGACGGAGGATGAAATGCGAAAGACTGCTGCGGTTTACTTTGTGTATTCAGGCATCGCCGTGATCTGCCTCTCGGTCGCGGCGGCCGGCGGCGCGACCGAGAACGTCTCACCGATCTACAGCGTTAGTCTTCCGGAAGGATACCGAGACTGGCGAATGATCACGGTAGCCCATGAAGCTGGGAAGAACAACGATATCCGGGGGATCCTTGGAAACGATATCGCCGTGAAGGCCTTCCKGGAGGGCATACGCCCCTTCCCCGACGGATCGGTGATCGCACGTCTGGCGTACGTCTATAAGTCGTCTCCCGAAAACGACGCCGTGTTTCCGGCGCCGCAGTCCT
This sequence comes from Phyllobacterium sp. P5_D12, assembly GCF_054049495.1. Classification (NCBI taxonomy): domain Bacteria; kingdom Pseudomonadati; phylum Pseudomonadota; class Alphaproteobacteria; order Hyphomicrobiales; family Phyllobacteriaceae; genus Phyllobacterium; species Phyllobacterium sp. P5_D12. The sequence goes on from NZ_JBFUMG010000257.1 coordinate 6,104, forward strand.
TCGTGGCGGGCGATCCCACGAACG
>NZ_JBFUMG010000258.1:0-6120 GCF_054049495.1 Phyllobacterium sp. P5_D12
GGATACAGACTCTGATACGCCAAAAATATGCGGGAGCGCTGCAAGCATCAATTTTCGCTTGGGACTCGGTATCCAGCATTCTGACGACGAGGTGCAGACGCTCGTAGATTTAGGCCTCATCCGTCAGGCTTGATGTTGCCGCCCGAATCTCATCCGGCGAGATTGACATGTTGCCCGTCGGCTAAGGGCCTGAAGTTCAGCGAATTAGTGCGCTAAACTGTCAACTTTAGCTGAATAACTCACGCGACGGACCACGTCAGAGTGTTTATTTGACAGACATGCGAGCGAGAGCAGTCTAATCCTGTTGCGCCTGGAATTCTTTGCAACTGGGCCCGGCGCTTTGGCCCATCCTTCGATAAGTAAGTCTCCCGCCGGGCCCCGCCCGATTTAGTTGGTCGAAACCATGACGGGCAACATGAATTTGAGTTTCTGTCCGCTCCGCGAGGCAGTATTGTTGACATTCCGGTTCATTGACGTGGAATCTCAACTCATCACAGGTGGAGGATCGGATGAGAATGTTGCTTGCTGCCTGACCGTTTGCAGCAAGGCGCGTCAAATTGGGATCCAATGCMGAACGCGCCGAGGCTAATAAAACTCAAGGTGAGCAATGTCGGTCCGGGGGGTGCGAAACCGGGAAAATCCGACTACCTTCATTGCCGCGAGAAGCTCTGTTCATAAGACGCGCTGTAACGGCAGACAGCAGCGATCTCGACCAACCGAACGCCAAACACAGCGGCGTTGAACCTGCTTGGTCGTCAAGTCCGAAACGGTTCCAACTCAGTGGCATGAAGTTTTTTGACCATTTGGAACCATCGCGCTCATTGCGCGTTTTACCTTTGCCAGGATGGCATTGGACAAGTTCCAAAAAGTATCCTGACACGAGGCTCAGTATAGTCCAACCAAAATGGGCTATCTGGGCCTCACTTGTCTTCATGGACCATGTAGCCAAGATTTGCTCCTTTGAATTGGATCGAATTGCGCTTCCAAACGTTGAGCGAATTCAACCAGGAGGACCAGCCATGAACGCAGCTAATCTGCAAATTGAAGGTCTCTGTCTCGCCATTGCATCGATAAACCGGTTGCTCGTGGCCAAGGGGCTCGTTTCGCAAGAAGAGTTGGACGTTGCGTTTCAGAAAGCCGAAGCGACTGCTCACGGGGATAATCGCTTTGTTGAGGGCCTTACACCGTCAAACCGCGATGCGGTTTGCTTTCCCATCCGGATCCTCCAGATTGCCAATGATACCGGAGCCGAAAAACCATGGTCATTTTCGGAATTAGCGAAGCTAGTTGGCGAAAGCAAGGAGCCATACAATGATCAACGCTAGGTGACTCCCTTAGTCGGCGGTGCATGGCCAACTGCCAGGAGTAGACAGTCCATCTGGTAGTTTGGTTGAGGTGTCTCCGCACGCAAGATCGATTTGTGACTGCTGCAAGCCCTGCGCAGCGGACAAGTCCAGTCCTTCTATTCTAGTCCGGAACATGAATGCGCCTTCGAACACGGGTTTGCCTCCGATGGTAGCCCCCGTCAGGTCAGCGCGCGAGAGGTTTGCAAGGAAAAACCGTGCGTCCGCCAGTGCTGCCTTCTGGAAATTCGCACGCCCCAGTTCCGCTTTCTCGAAGTTTGCGTTCTTGAGGCTTGCTCCGCTGAAATCCGCGCGCTGAAATTCCGCGCTGGCGAAAGATGCGCCATCGGCAGAAATGCCGGCGAAGCTTGATCGATAGGCTTCGACCCTTGAGAAGTTGGCTTTCTCGGCTTTGGCACCCGCCAAGGATGCCCGCATCAAGCTGGCTTTTTCGAAATTTGCAGACGTCAGGTTGGAATTGCCTAAATCCGTCGCATTGAAATCGGTTCCAATCAGATTGGCTCCCTCGAGGTTGCTCCCCGGTATGATAATGCTTTTCTTGCTGCACTCGCTCCAGTCCAGGCCTGGCGAAGCCGTACTGCCACAATCTGCTGCTGCAGCTGGATCGTATCCCAATGCGGATACCGTCGCTGCAAACACCATCGCGAAAGCCAAACACCTTACCGTTTGCATTGCTGTGACTCTCCTCATCCAGTTGGCAGAATGGCGCTTTGCCGGCCGAAATTCAATTCCGGGTGATCGCTAAAAGCGTATACTCGCATCGATAGGTGCCGTGAAGAGGACTTATCGCCGAGGACGGATATGGGTAGAGCGTTTTGCTTGAGACTGGTTGTCGGCGCACTGCTGTTGTTCGCTGTGCCTGCGATTGCGTTTGCCGAGGAGGCCGTCGAAACGGCTCAATCRATCATAAAACAGCAAATAGATGCCTTTCTCAGAGACGATGCGCGTACCGCATTTTCTTTTGCTTCGCCAGAGATACAGGGCAAGTTCCTCAACGAGTCCCTCTTTTTTGAAATGGTCAAGAAGGCCTACCAACCTGTTTATCGGCCGGGCAATTTCGCCTTCGGACGAAACAAGGTCGCTGGCGATCAGGTGATCCAGGAGGTCCTGATCACCGGACCAGATGGCAAGGATTGGACTGCCATCTACCAACTCGTGAAACAAGCCGACGGCACCTACAAAATCAACGGCGTCCAGATCGTTCAATCCGCGCCCGGCCCCGCGATCTGAACTGTCTGTCGTATCCCCTATTCCGGTGAGCGCAAAAGAGCCTGCGCCATGCAGTGAATACCACCACCGGTTTTGGAGATTTCGCTCATATCGACCGCAGCGACTTCAAATCCCGTCGCCTTGAGCTTTTCAATCAAGGTCTGGCTCGACGTTGGTGCGATGACACGGTCCTTGCCGAGCGACATGAAGTTGCAGCCCAGATTCATCGTATCCTGAAATGGCACATCGATGATCTCGTGACCCTTGGATTTCAGCCAGTCGACGATCGCCGGCTCCGTGCAGGCAAGACAGACCGCAGTAAGCTTCGGCGCGATCGGCACAACCATCAGGTCGATGTGGACGTAATATTCATCGATGAAGGCAAGGCGCGTCTCCCAGCCCTCCTTGCGGAACCAGTCTTCGACTTGCCGGGCGCCCTCCTCCTGCGTGCGTGCGCCGCCGCAACCGATCAGCACACAGCCCTCCTCGATGACGTTGAAATCACCGCCCTCGAATGTGCCGGCAGTGACCATGTCGTAGATCGGAATGCCGAGCCGCTCATAGGTGCGGATGGCGGCATAGTTTTCGCCGCGACGCCACCAGTTGGCCATGGCGGTGATGATCGCACCATAGGGTGTCATCACACTCGAATCGCGTGAATAGACCTGCATCGGCAGCTCAGGCTCCGGCTCGTGCCAGTGGATCTTCACGCCAAAATGTTCGTAGGCCGCAACCARCTCCTTGTGCTGGGCCTGCGCGGTCTGGATGTTGCACGGCGCTTCGCGCAAATGTTTGCGCGACAGCGAACTTGTCGCCATATGGCGCAGGAACGCCGGCGAACCAAGCAGCACGTCAGTTAGCGGATCCGTTTCATTGCGAAAACCCCAGCCTTTGAGTGGCTTGGTGCCGCCATTGGCATTGCGCCGCTTCAGAGTGAAAGCATCGGCCGCAAAGTCCTGTTCGTGACGTGTCATTAGACTGTCTCCTATTGTGCGCCGGTGGGTATCCACCACTCGCGCCCGCGTGCAGTTGTTACATATTCCGGCCAGCGGAAATGGATTGGCGGTTCGTAATCACACAGCGGCGCGATCCACTTCGAGCCGCCAACGCCGCCGCCTGTGCGTTCGATGAATTCATCCTTTGCCAGTTTTCGCGCGCCTTCGTCCTCAAGCAGGCGCAAGGCTGTCAACGCAACAGTCTTCGCAGCGCAGACCACCATCGGATCGATCGTCGCCGGAATGCCGCCAAGCGCGTTCATCACCCAGCTGGGATAAGCGTATCCCTTGGGTGCTTTCAACGCCGGTCGCGCCACATAGAAACGGACTGTCGGCGCGTGCCAGGTCATATCGGTATAGTCGTCTGACGTGGAGTTGATCTGTGACGGCGGCAGGTCACGGCGGAGGATTGCTTCGGCCTCCTGTGGTGAAATCAGCTTCTCGCATTCGTCGATGAATGGCTCGTCCATTGCCTCGACACCAGCATTAATCTGGATTTCACGCGCAATGGCCTTCGCCGTCTGATCCCAACGTGGTGCACCGACAATGTTGAGTGCTTCCCAGGTGATTTCAGCCATCGCGTGATTGGCAAGGCCTGGGCGCGACTTGCAAACCCAGTGCCGTTCCACCCGGCAGCCTGTCATCGCCGCAGCGTGCTCGGCATTGCGGTCGAGCGCTGCGGTCAACTGTTCCGCCATGGCAATCGTTGGTACGCGCATCATGTATTGAATCTCGGCAAGACCCGCCGGAAGATTGTCGGCCGTCGCCTGCCCCGCCGTCAGGATTGCCTCGCTGATCGACCAGCCGCCCTGATGCGGCAGCATGGAATCGCGCAATGCCTTTGACGCCATGTACATCATCATCAGCGCGTCATTGGCGCCCGGCGCCCGGACGGCGGAATGAGATTGCGGGATGGGAGCGCCGTCGCTCAAACCCCATCGCTCGGGCTGATCGCAGACAAAGCGGTAAATCATCGAATAGGCAGCGCCGCAATGCGTGTCCCAGCGCACGGTATTGCACAGCGGTAGCATATAGAACGGATGAAACGAGATCATGCCGTCAAGCCCGTCATAATAACCCTTAGCGGCATGGATCGGCTTGGAACCACGCACCTTCTCGGCGGGCTCTCCGGTAAAGCGCAACGTCCCCGCGATGCCATGTCTTTCCATAGCCGCCTTGGTTGCCAGCAAACCACCCAGACCAGATATGCCAAGACCGGAATGTGGATCCGTATGTCCACCCGCGTGCTCGCTCAGTCCCGGACGTGGGCGCTTTGCCGTCGACGCGTCCTGGCAGTTGCCCGGGACCGCATCGTACTCGGCATACATGCCGATTGTCGGCGACTTGCCGTTTGTTCCGGCCTTGTTGGTCCAATGGGCGCAAAATGCCGTTGGCATGCCGCCGGAGCCAACCTCGACGTCAAAACCCTCTTGACGCAGCCGCGCCACGTACCAATCGGCCGATTGATATTCGCGCCATGCAGTCTCGCCGAAATCAAAGATCGTGCGGGTCCAGGACGACAGATCAGACGCGTGATCGTCAACGAAATTCAATGCCGATGCCGCCGCTGCCGTGATCAAATTCTGTCTCCCACTGCCAGGAGATAATCATCTGGAAGGCGGGACAAAAAGTGATATGTTTTTTCAAAACGTGCAAATTCTATTCACCCCTCCCTCACAAGGACCGTCTGATGCGGATACCATCCACCCAGGCACTTCGCGCGCTGGAAAGCTTCGCCAGGCACGGCAGCGTCTGGCGAGCGGCGGAAGAATTGCATCTGACCCGCAGCGCGGTCAGTCATCAATTGCGGCTGCTCGAACGCGATCTCGGGTTCGAGCTGCTGCAACGGGATGGAAAAGGCGTCACGCTGACGCCTCGCGGCCGCAAATATGCCAATGATGTTCGTAAGGCGCTCATCGTCATCGACGATGCAGGCGAACGGCAAAGCCCGGCTGGTACTGGCGGTTCATTGTGCATTAGCTGCACGGCGGGCTTCGCGTCGCTGTGGCTATGCACCCATATCGCCGAGTTTCAGGAGAAATATCCTGATGTGGCGCTGCGCATCATAACGCCGCGCAAGCTCGACGATGTCAGCGATGCCAGCGTCGACCTCTTTATTGCGTTTGGCGATGGCAATTGGCCAAGTAGATCAGTCGAACTCCTCTGCGAGGTGGAGTTCACACCGCTATGCAGCCCGGTTCTCCTCAACAATCTCGGCGGCATCGCCGAACCGAAGGACATCTTGCGTGCGCCGTTGTTGCACCTCGGCGACTTCGAGGACTGGACCCGCTGGCTGGCACTCGCCAATGTCGACAATCCGGATTCGGAACGAGGGATTCTGTTTTCCGACATGAACCTCGTCTATTCGGCCGCCATCACCGCGCAGGGCATCGCCATGGGCGATGAACTCACCTGTCGCAAAGCCATGAGAGCTGGTCAACTCATCCGGCCGTTCGATCTCAGCATCAAATCACCGAAGTCCTATTTTCTTGTCACGGATTATGCGAAAATCGATCATGCTGCTCAGCTTGCATTCACGCAGTGGTTGAAAT
>NZ_JBFUMG010000259.1:0-6113 GCF_054049495.1 Phyllobacterium sp. P5_D12
AGTGGATGCTCCGCGACACTGCGGCCGCKCACGATTTTCATTATACCGCGCTACGTTATTTTAACGTTGCTGGCGCCGATCCAAAGGGCCGGACCGGCCAATCGACCAAAGGCGCAACGCACCTGATCAAGGTTGCGTGCGAGACTGCCCTTGGAAAGAGACGCTACATGGAAATCTTCGGTCATGATTTTCCGACGCCAGACGGCACATGCGTCCGCGATTACATCCACGTCAGCGACCTCGTTGCGGCGCATCGGCTGGCTCTTGAGCGGTTGCGGGAAGGTGGCAGCAGTATGGTCGCCAATTGCGGATACGGCCGCGGGTATTCGGTGAAGGAAGTGATCGAAAGCGTGGAGCGCGTGCATGGTTCGCCCATCGACGCACGTCTGACCGGTCGGCGGCCCGGCGACGCGGCTTCCATCGTCGCCGATAGCGGCAAGGCCCGGGCTAATCTAGGTTGGGAACCCAAGCTCGATGATCTCGACAAAATCGTTGAATCTGCCCTTCGGTGGGAAAAATCTCTTCAGCATCGCAATACCAGTCGCTGAAAACGCTGCTTTTCCTTTGATTCGTCGTCCGGCGGCTTTGCAGATTGGAGAACTGTCTAAGACTAAAGACTGCGTCGCAGCGACACATTGCTTTAAGCCCCTCAAGGCACGAAAAGGGAACTTGTTCGTAGTTAATGGGTTTAGTCTACGAAAGAAAGTTGGAGTTTAAGCAACGATGGACGGCATTAACCGGCCCAACGAAAAAGAACTTTCAAGGATCTTGCGACGACAAATCTCCCAGTCGTCTTACAGATCGGCAATTCGTGCTGCAGGGATATACAAGGTCGACGAGACGGTTCCTGAAAGCCTTCTTGATCAGCTCAGACGGCTTGATGAAGCCGAAAGGAACCGGCGCGGTTAATCGCAGCCGCTATATAGAAAACGAAAAAAGAGGCGGGCCAAAGCCCGCCCCTTTCACGTCCGGCGCAAACCCTTAGGCGGCGAGCGCCAGATCATTAGTGTGATCAAGGGCCGAAGAAATCGCTTTGGCTTCAGCTTCCGGGCCCATGGCAACGCCTTCGATGCGAATTACCTCGACATCGGTCATACCGAGAAAGCCGAGTGCTGTCTTCAGGTAAGGGGTCGCATGGTCGAGGGCCGCGGCCGGACCATCCGAGTAAACACCACCAGATGCGATCACTACATACACTTTCTTGCCAGTTACAAGACCTTTCGGGCCCTCGGCGCCATAGCTGAACGTTCTGCCGGCGCGAGCGATATGATCGATCCAGGCCTTGAGTGTCGAGGAGATGTTGAAGTTGATCATGCCGGTAGAGATGACGACGGCATCAGCAGCGAAGAGTTCGTCTACAACTGCGTCGGATACGCCGACAACATTTTGTTGCTCGACAGAACGGGACTCGACGGGTGTGTAGATGCCCGAAGCATAGTCAGCATCAATATGGGGAAGAGGGTTGCTCGCGAGGTCGCGGGTAACGATTTTCGCACCAGGCGTTTTCGCCTGCAGTTTATTGGCGAGTTCCGTTGCGACGCGAGTCGAATGGGAGGCGGCGGCACGTGGGCTCGATGTAACGAGAAGTATGGAAGACATAGCCTAAGTTCCTTCAGTTGATTTTGTCTCGGTGAGAACAATCCGATTGCTGTAATTTGGTTCTCGACATCCATTTAAAAAACTGGGAAAATATCGATCTAATCCATCTAAATGATCGATAGGTGTGGCGATGCAACCCAACCCTACCCTTGACCAACTTCAGGTCTTTGTTGCTGTTGCGGAGACGGGAAGCTTCTCGGCGGCGGCRCGACGTCTCAACCGATCTCAATCAGTCGTCAGCTATACGATCGCCAATCTGGAAGCCCAGCTTGAGCTGCAGCTCTTCGAGCGCGGCGGGACACGCGAACCGCGGCTAACAGAAGGTGGGAAAGCCATGCTCGAGGATGCGCGACGCATGGTTTCGGTCTTGCAAAGCCTGCGCGCGCGCGTCGAGGGATTGAAGCAGGGGCTCGAGTCAGAAGTCGCCGTTGCCGTCGACGTCACGCTGCCTTCGCCTGTTCTGACGGCAGTACTCAAGTCGTTCCAGCTGCAGTTCCCAACCGTGAGCTTGCGCCTGCACGTCGGTGCACTTGGCATGGTCTGGGATATCGTGTTGAAAAAGCAGGCCGATTTCGGCATTGGGGGCCCGCCGTTAGTAGCTTATGACGAGCTTGTATCCGTAAAGGTCGGGGAAACTGCGATGACACCAGTTGCAGCGCCCGATCACCCCCTTGCTCTTTACGAGGGACCGGTGCCTCTTTCCTTCATACGCGACCACGTGCAACTCGTTGTCACCGATTTGAGCGAACAAACGAAGGGTCGAGATTTTGGCGTATTCGCCTATAAAACATGGCGGTTGACCGACGTTGGAACCAAGCATGAATTGATGCTGGCGGGCCTGGGCTGGGGTGGTCTGGCAAAATGGATGGTCAAGGACGATCTCGCCGAAGGGAGGCTCGTACATCTCGACCTTGAACCTTATCCGGATGCTTCCTATCCCTTGCTTGCGCTCTATTCGGTAGACAGCCCCCTCGGACCGGCAGCTACTTGGCTGGTCGACCGCTTCAAGCAGGAATTGGCTAAGTTCGAATGATCGATTTCAATCATTGACAAATGTCATGACGTCATGTTGTTTGGCGTTATGTGGTATGAGACAGATATTGTGGAGGGCCGGACGCCAATGTGGTCGCAAATTGCAGAGCGACTGCGACGGGCAATTGAGGACGGCACCTTCAGGCCGGGCCAGGCGTTGCCGGGTGAGGCGGAACTCAACCGCCGCTTTGGCGTAAGCCGGACGACCTCGCGTGCGGCGCTCGACTTTCTGGAGGCGGAAGGATTGATAAGCCGTAAGTCGGGTCGCGGCTCGATTGTCATTGAACCGCGCATAGAACGACCGTTGAATCGTCTCTCATCTTTTTCGGAAGACATGGCGGTGAGGGGCTTGAAGCCCAGTTATCGAACACGGTCACTGAAACTTACGCTGGCGAGTGAATTCGTGGCGACGGAGTTGAAAATAGCCATCAATTCTCCAGTACTCGAGATCGATCGCATCTTACTGGCGGATGAAAGTCCCATGGCGACATCGCTGACGTATCTCGCTCCTGTGGCATTCGAACGGTCCGGACTGCCCACGGTCACTGGTCTGGACGACGGATCACTTTATGGCTGGCTCAAAGAGGCTGCAGGCGTCGCACTGACCGGCGGCCATGAACGAATCGAAGGAGCTATTGCTGACGCGGGCACTGCTCGAAGCCTCGGACTAAAACAGCCGGCCGCGGTTCTGGTTTGCCATCGCACGTCGTGGAATTCCGCAAGGCAGCCCGTCGAATATGTCGTCCTGCACTATCGGGCGGATCGATACAGCTTCCAGGTTGGTCTCGCCCGTTCATAACAACGACGGAACGTCCCCCGCTTTAACCGCATGTAGAAAGTATCACCATGACCTCTCAACCCAAGTCCATCTATCGCGCCAAGCCGAACGCCATCCAGGAAATCTTCAGCCGGCGCAAGGCCGTCATCGGCGTGATCCATTCGCTGCCGCTGCCGGGTTCTCCGAATTATGATGGAGAGCCAATGGAGGATATTGTCACTTTCGCCGTGGCGGAAGCCGGGCGCTACAAAGTTGGCGGTGTGGATGGTCTGATTGTCGAGAACCACGGCGATATTCCTTTTGCCAAGCCGGATCGCCTTGGTCCGGAAACCGCTGCTGCCATGGCAGTCATGACCGATGCTGTTCGCCGCTATAGCGGCCTACCCATCGGCGTCAATGTTCTCGCCAACGGGGCGGTTCAGGCGCTGGCGGTGGCCAAGGCTGCCGGTGCAGCGTTCGTTCGCGTCAACCAATGGTCGAATGCCTATGTCGCCAATGAAGGTCTGATGGACGGACCTGCAGGCGAGGCGGCGCGCTATCGAGCCTGGTTGCGTGCTAAATCCGTCCGCATCTTTGCCGATGTGCACGTGAAGCACGGCGCTCATGCTATTACTGGCGACCGCACCATCACTGAACTCGCACGCGACAATGAGTTTTTCGATGCCGACGTGGCCATCGCCACCGGCCAGCGCACGGGCGATAGCGCCACGATGGATGAACTGCAGACAATCGCTTCCGGTACGTCGCTACCTGTTGCCGTTGGTTCCGGTGTCACACCGGATAATGTAGGCGACATTTTTACTGTTGCTGACGCGGTGATTGTTGCAAGTTATCTCAAACATGAGGGCGCTTGGTGGAACCCGGTCGATCCGGATCGGCTGCAGGTCTTCATGCAAGCTGTCAAGAAAGCGCGGAGCTGACGTCGTGGGCCAAGTGCTCGTTCTCGGCAATGCGGGCCTCGATTTAACGCTCCAGGTGCCGCGCTTGCCGGAAAAAGGTGAAACGCTGCTCGGTGACAGCGCCAATAGCGCGCCCGGTGGGAAAGGGCTCAACCAGGCGGTTGCCGCCGCGCGTACCGGCGCGCAGGTCATCTTCCATTCCGCCATCGGGCACGATGCTCAAGGCGCAGAAATCGCAGCGGCATTGGCGTCCGAGGGCATAGCTGAACTCGAACTGCACCACGTTCCCTATTCGAGCGATTTCTCCCTTTTGATGGTGCTGCCGGACGGTGAAAATAGCATCGTAAGTACGGGAAGTTGCGCCGCCGCATTGACCGAGGAAATGGCAGAACTCTTCTCTGCGAAGGCGAATGCGGCCGATGTTGTGGTGCTGCAAGGTAATCTTCCACAGGCGAGCACCCGGGCCGCTCTCGCGTGTGCAACTGCTCGCGGCGCAACAACAATATTCAATCCTGCGCCGCTATGGTGGGAAGTCGGACCGCTCCTGTCATTGTGCGATATTGTTATCACAAATCGCGGCGAGGCGAAGGCCATCACCGGACTTTCCGAACCAACCAAAGCCGCCGCAGCCCTGTGCCGGCTCGGTGCATCCATGGCGATTGTCACTCTTGGAGCAGGCGGGTGCCTTACATCCGATAGCAACGGAACGATCTGCCACTACCCAGCCTCACAAATTCGTGCAATTGACACGACTGGTTGCGGCGACACTTTTTGCGGAGTGTTTGCAGCGGTGCTTGCGATGGGTTTGGGCCAGGAGACCGCCATCAACCTCGCTCAAAGCGCCGCTGCACTGACTGCACAACGTCGGGGTGCGTTTACGGCTCTGCCCAGCCGCGACGAACTCGCAGTGCTGGTAGCACGTTATAAAAGGCTCGAGAAGTGAAGGAATGGTGCTGCTGGGGAGGATTGAACTCCCGACCTCGTCATTACCAATGACGCGCTCTACCACTGAGCTACAACAGCGTTTCCATATCACATGCGGATCGCAACCATGCCTCGTTTCCGGTATACCACTCCGCGATGAAGTGCTCTACCTGAGTTGCAGCCGATTTGCGAACGCGGCGGACTTCTGCCATATCATTGCTGAAATCGCAAGCAAGCAATCGTAATCTCTATGCCAAATTATGTGTACGCGGCAAAAGCGATGGATCGTTGGGAATAGAATGGCATGAAACTCACTCGGAATATACGTGACACGACATGACTTCGCCGTCGAAAAACCCGAATTCCGAACAGATTAACCGCGAGAAGCGACGTTCCGAACAATTGCGGGCGAATCTGGCACGGCGAAAACAGCAATCGCGCTCGCGCCGTTCTGGTGCCGCAGATGAACGCGACGAGGGAATTGTCGCTGCAAGCGAAAAGCCTTCCGATTCCTCCCAAGAGGAATCAGGAATGACCCAAACAGGGCCATAAGCCTTTCTTGAACCATTTCGTGTGATGGTTTACAGCAACCGGCTCTGCAAAGAGTCTCAACGACAGGACGGGTAGTTTCCCGCGAAAGTGACACAATATGGATCGCATCAAGATTGTTGGCGGTAACAAGCTCAATGGCGTCATTCCAATTTCGGGTGCCAAGAACGCGGCCCTGCCGTTGATGATCGCGTCGCTTCTCACGGATGATACGCTGACGCTGGAAAACGTTCCTCATCTCGCCGACGTTGAACAACTAATCCGTATTCTCGGCAATCATGGTGTCGATTATTCCGTCAATGGACGCCGCGAACGCCAGGACGGCGCCTATT
>NZ_JBFUMG010000260.1:0-6087 GCF_054049495.1 Phyllobacterium sp. P5_D12
CTTTAAGAGCGACTGCATTCAGCTTGACTTTGATGCCGGCTTCTTGCGCAGCGTCGATGCCTTCCATTACCCGGTTGAAGTCACCCCAGCGGGTAATGGCCCGGAATTTATCAGGATCCAGCGTATCCAGTGATACGTTTATACGTTTGACGCCATGGCCGGCCAACTCAGGCGCAAAGCGTGCGAGCTGCGAGCCGTTTGTGGTGAGGGTCAACTCTTCGAGCGCACCGGACTGAAGATGACGCGAAAGCTCTCCGATCAGATGCATGATATTTTTTCGAACCAGCGGCTCGCCGCCGGTAAGACGCAGTTTTTTCACGCCCTTCTCGATGAATGCTGTGCAGAGCCGATCCAGCTCCTCGAGCGTCAGCAGATCCTTTTTCGGCAGGAATGTCATGTGTTCCGACATGCAATAGGTGCAGCGGAAATCGCAGCGATCCGTCACTGATACGCGCAAATAGCTGATCGTTCGCCCGAAAGGGTCGATCATTGGGGCCTGATGTGCCGTCGTATCGAGCAATGCAACGTGATCCAAGAGCTTCCTCCTACCAAAGAGATAGGGTGCCGGCTTCCAATTGTCCAGCCGTCGGACGAGACAAACGCTGAGGCTTTTCCACGCAGTTTGTTCAACCCTGCGTTCGTTGCCGACCGCGTCTAACAAAGCAGAGAATTGGCCGTGTGCAAGCGAAACAGTCTGCACAGTGCCAGCCGTGTATTGGAAAGGACGGACTTGCGGGGATCGATCCTTGTTCTTACAGAAGAGGGAGCACGAGGAGCGTTCGCGATGACTAATGCCTGGCCCAAAGAACTGCGCGTAAGCAAAGACCGCCGATCGCTTACGATCGTCTTCGACAATGGGGAAAGCTATGTGCTTACGGCGGAGCTTTTACGGGTCGCGTCACCTTCGGCGGAAGTACAAGGGCACTCGCCCGAACAGCGCCAGACAGTGCCGGGCAAAATAAATGTTGAGATTGCCAAGATGGAACCCGTTGGAAATTATGCCGTGCGCATCATTTTTGACGATATGCACGATACTGGCCTGTTCAGTTGGGACTATTTGATCGATCTTGGGCGTAACAAAGATACACGCTGGCAGGCCTATCTCGACGAACTTGCCGAGAAGGGTTTAAGTCGCGAACCGTTCACGCCGCGGCGAGTTACTTGAGTTACTTCAAGACAATGCCATGCGAATRCAGCCTTCCTATAATGCCAGAACCATAGGTTGCAGGAGATGACAAGAACATGCGCAGTGGGCGAGTGGTCCGATGGCCATTTGCCGGCTTGGCGTTCGCGTTGACCCGTAAGAAATATTCTCTTGCTAAGTGTATCCTTCGCGTTGGCGAGTGACATTAAAGAATTAATTTCAAGAACTTCCAAACACAACATAGACATGCCGAGAAACTTGTTCCTCATGTTCTCCAATTCGATGCAGTGCGTCGCTTCTTCTGGAGTATTATTGCGATTTTTGGGAATGAACTGGATTGGTCAACTATTTGTGTGATGAATTAACATGAAAGTGAGGGTGAATTGGGATAAATGTGTCAAAACCAGCACACAGCTTAAAATTGTGCCGCGGCGAGTTAATATTTGGGGGCGGGGCATTGTTAAAAGAATCTAAATACGATGCGGTCAAACTGGCTACACACCTCATCAATGGCTCATGTTCATCCGTGGGCAATACAGTTCCAGCTGGGCACGCATCATGAATTCCCGTTCCAAAAAAAATGCAATCTTACTGGCCGCGATGTTGTCGGCCACAGCCATCCCGATGTCGCCGGCATCGGCAGCCAATAACCTGATGGAACTGCTGTTCGGCAATCGCCGCGTCGAGTCGCGTCCTGTCGACCAAACACATCAGGTCCATCCTGGCAGGCTGCAAGATGCGAGCGTGCGGCGTCCGAACGCCCCTATCAAGCGCGTGGTCGTCACAGCGCCGACAAACTATGACTACAAGCCCGAAGGCCTGGTTCAGATCGATTTTTCCAAAGTGGATACACAGATCACGGCTTCAGCCGATCATAGCACGGATGTTTCTCCATCAATGGCGATGGATGAATTCGGACTGAAGATCGACCATCTGAAGGCTGCTCACGTTCTGGCCGAAAAGGAAATCTCTGACGCGATTGTCTCGTATTACGCCACGAAGCAGCGCCCGATCTGGACGGCTTCTTATGATGTGACACGACAGGCGAAGGCGGTCGTGGCGCTTTTTGCAAAGGCTGCGGACGATGGTCTTGATCCACAGGACTATGCAGTTGCGGTGCCGAGTGACGATTATGATCGTGCCAACATTCCAGCGCGACTAAAGGAGCTTGCAGATTTCGAGTTGTCGATGTCGGCACGAGCACTGCGCTACGCCATGGACCAAGGTGAGGGCCGCATCAACCCAAACCGCCTCAGCGGGTTCCACGACTTTGCCACGGGCCGGGTCAAGCCGCGCGACGTGATCGAACAGCTTGCTTCGTCGAACGATCCCGCCGCGACGCTTGTTGCTTTCGAACCGCAGAATAAATGGTATGCCGAGCTTAAACAAAATCTGCACGAGCTCGATGACACCAATGAGCCGACTGTGAGCATTGCTCCCGGCACAATGATCCGCCCGGGCGACATAAGCGATGAACTTCGCAATGTCGTAGCGCTGATCCGGGCGAAAGCGCCGCAGGACTATTTGGCAGAGCATAAGATTGTGCTGGCCGCGCACGAAAACAGCTATGTCTATGACGAGAGTCTCGTCCAAGCCATCAAGGACTTTCAGAAGGCGCAGGGACGCAAGGCCGACGGTGTAATCGGCAGCAATACCATCAAGTCGCTTCAAACTGAAACAACTCTGTCCAAACGGAACCGTATTTTGTATTCCATGGAGCGGCTGCGCTGGCTGCCGCATGATTTCGGCAAGCGCTATGTTTTCATCAATCAGCCTGCCTACCGGGCCCAGTACTTCGACGACAACACAGAAAAACTGGCGATGAATATCGTGGTCGGATCGCCCACGAACCAGACCTATTTCTTCGATGATACGATCGAGACTGTTGTCTTCAATCCATCCTGGGGGGTGCCGCGCTCGATCATTCTCAACGAGATGATGCCGAAGATACTCAGCAATCCGTCCTATCTCGAAAATAGTGGATACGAGGTCTATGACAAGTCGGGGCGCGTGGTTCCGTCGAGCTCGATCAATTGGTATCAGGTTGCTTCAAACGGCGGTGGCGTTGGCATTCGCCAGAAGCCGAGCCTCGACAACGCTCTCGGAGAACTGAAGATCCTCTTCCCGAATAGTCACGACATCTATATGCATGACACGCCGGCCAAATCATATTTCAAGCGGGACATGCGGGCATTGAGCCATGGCTGTATCCGCCTGGAGCGCCCACGTGACATGGCCGCGGCAGTGCTCGGCGTTCCAGTCGAAGATCTGAAACAGTACTTCGGCAAGAACGAACGCAGCGTCAAGGTGAAGGATCAGTTGCCGGTCTACGTATCCTATTTCACAGCGTGGCCGGACGCGACGACAGGCGAGATCAAGTACTATGACGACGTCTACGAGCGCGACGCTTATCTCGAAAAGGCCTTCGTCAAGACGCGGGCAATGCGACAGGCAACAAGCGTCCAGACTGCGAAACTATAAAGGCAGCGCCCCTAGTCGTTTTTGATTTCGAAAGGTGGCAGGCTTTGGAATGCAAGTTTCAAGGCCTGCGACCAGCCATCCGAAATCATTTCATAATAAGGATCATGGCGTTCGATGCGTTTTTCGAAACCAAGCTTGAGACTGTCCGACTCGTAGAACTGTAAATCCAGCGGCAGTCCAACTGACAAGTTGGATTTCAACGTCGAATCGAAGGAAACCAGCAACAGCTTCGTCGCTTCCTCGAAAGTCAGTGCAGGGTCGTAGGATCGCACGATAATCGGCTTTCCATACTTGTGCTCACCGATCTGGAAGAAGGGTGTATCCGGCGTCGCCTCAATGAAATTTCCCTCAGGGTAGATCAGGAAAAGCCGTGGATCGCCGCCTTTGATCTGACCACCGAGGATGATCGATGCGCCGAATGAATCGGCGCGCTGCCCGCCCGAATCCACCTCGTCGATGACATGTCTAATTGTATCGCCAACGAGCCTTGCCGTCTGGAACATCGATKGCATTTCGTAGATCGACGGCGACCGTTCGGATGGCTCCTTGGTGCGTTCGTTCAGGATGCTGATGACGGCCTGGGTTGTTGCCAGGTTACCAGAGGAAACCAGCGTGATAACGCGGTCGCCGGTCTTGGCCCAGGTATACATTTTCTTGAACGTGGAAATATTGTCGACACCGGCATTTGTTCTCGTGTCAGACATGAACACAAGGCCGCGGTCCAGTTTGAGCCCCACGCAGTAAGTCATAGCGAATCCCGAATCCCGATAGTAGAGCGATTACTGCTCTACATTGACTTCCACGGCAAGTGATTCAATGCCCGGTCCAAAGCGTATACCGGAAACTGGGGCCGCTTCGCGGTAATCGAGGCCGCAAGCCAGACGCACATAGGTTTCATTCGGACAAATATCGTTGGCTGCGTCGAATCCCACCCAGCCCAGTCCTTCTATATGAGCCTCCGCCCACGCGTGGCTTGCCGTCTGTTCAATCGTGTTGTTCAGCATGAGATAGCCAGACACGTAGCGTGCAGGAATATTGAGCAGGCGCGCGGCGGAAATGAAGACATGGGTATGGTCCTGGCAGACACCGCTTCCGTTGAGCAGGGCCTCCTCGGCTGTCGTGTTGATGTTGGTAGTGCCTGGTGTATAGGCCATTTTCTGATGCAACAGTGCCATCAGTTCGTGCATGATTGCCAGTTTGTCGCTACTGGTCGGCAAGCTTGCTGCCAATTCGCGGATCGAGTCACCCGGTTTGGTCAAGTCCGTTTCACGCTCGTAGAGCCATATCGGCATGAAATTATAGACCTTGCCGAGAACGCCTGTACGATCCTCGGTTTCGACTTGGCCCTCGGCGCGTATGACGAGTTCCTCGATGTCGCGATCAAGCCGTATCAGCATGGTGCGATTGCCATAGCCGTCACGGTAGTTCGCTTCCTGTGTCGCGCCCTCTATCTTGAGTGCCCAGTCGATGACTTTCTGGCCCGGGCTGCTTTGTGGATGCATGCGCAATCGCAGCACCGAATAATGAACCGGAGTGTCGTAGCGATAGCGGGAATTGTGCTGGATGTTCAAAAGCATGATCTTCAATCGAAATTGTATGCGTGAGCAATCTTGCTGCTCAAGCTGTTCGTTTGATAAATGAGATCGCTCAGAAATTCGTGTAACCCATTGTCAAAAATGGTGCGGATCTCATTGTTCTCTAGCCGGGTCATAATACCCTCGGACATGTCATGGCATTCGTGCCGCTTGCCGTAGTCGAGGGCAAGGTATTTCAGATTATCCACGATATTGGAGTAGCAAAAGTTCAGGGAGCGGGGCATGCGTGAATTCAAGATCAGATAATCCGCGATATTCACCGGATTGTATTCGACATCATAGACCCAGCGATAGGAGCGGTGTGCGGAGACGGATCGCAGGATAGATTCCCATTGGAAGTTATCGAGGGTCGTTCCAACATATGAAATCGAGGGAAGCAGCACGTAATATTTGACGTCTAGAATGCGCGCGGTGTTATCCGCCCGCTCGATGAAGGTGCCGATGCGCGCGAAATTGAAAATTTCGTTGCGCAGCATTGTTCCGTGAAAAGCACCACGGATAATCGCAGTTTCGCGCTTGATCTGATCGAGAACGCGTGGAAGGTCGGTTTCGGGGATGATTGAGGCCAGTGTCGATTTGAGCACCATCCAGGTCTCGTTGACGCTTTCCCAAGCCTCACGCGTAAGCGCAGTGCGCACCATGCGTGCGTTGGATCGCGCGGTTTCGACACAAGCCATTACGCTCGAGGGATTACTCAGATCACGCAACAGGAAATCGGAGACAAGGCTCGCATTGTACTCCTTGTATTTGCTGTCATAGCCGATCTTTACTCCCGCGCTCATCAATACGGAGGACCATTCCTCTGGGGCGTCGGATGTTTTCGTCAGTGCCATTCGCAACCCGGCATCGATGAGCCGTGCCATATTC
>NZ_JBFUMG010000261.1:0-6072 GCF_054049495.1 Phyllobacterium sp. P5_D12
GAAGATAGGCGACCAGATCGCCGAAGTGGTCATGACGCATGAGGGGACAGGCTGGATATCGGCGCGGGTCCGGGCGGTGGAACTGCTTGACCGCGTGCGTATCCCGAAAGCTCTTTCGCGGCTCAACAGTTATCCGCATGAGTTCTCTGGTGGACAGAAGCAGCGTATCGCGCTTGCCGCTGCCTTGGCGGGCAATCCCTCGCTGCTCATCGCCGACGAACCGACCAGCGCGCTCGACACGGTCGTCCAAAGACACATCGTCAATCTGCTCGATGAACTTGTGCGCGATAGCGGCCTGACGCTGCTGTTCGTCACGCACGATATCGCGCTGGCTTCAGAGCGGTCCGACCAGATTGCCGTGCTTTACAAGGGCAGGCTGGTGGAGTGCAGTTCGGCTGCCAAGCTGCTTGGCCAACCAGAGCATCCTTATACGAAAGCTTTGATCGCAGCGCATATCGGGCTGGATAGGCCACGCCGTAAGCGACTAGCCGAGATCGATGCGAGCGAGCTGCAATGACGGAAACCTCGCGTGCATTGCCAGTTCTGGAGGTCAACAATCTTGCCAAGCGCTTTGGCGATCGCGGCGCGGCAGGACTGAAGGATGTGAGTTTTTCGATCGCGCAAGGTGAGACCTTGGCGATCGTTGGCGCTTCGGGTTCCGGCAAGACGACGCTGGCGCGGCTGATCATGCGGCTTGCAAACCCGGATGCCGGTTCGATCCAGCTTCATGGCCGGGATATCACACGGTTGCATGGCGAGGCCCTGCGGCGTATGCGTCCGCAATTTCAGATGGTGTTTCAGGATGCATTGGCCGCGTTCAATCCGCGCGCCAGTGTTCGCCGCGTTCTGGAAGATCCTTTGCGGATCCATGGACTTGTCGCAAAACATGACTACGACAACGTTATCACCACGGCACTGCAGCGGGTTGGTCTCACCCCTGAGTTCATGCGGCGGCTGCCGCTCGAACTCTCCGGTGGCCAGCGCCAGCGGGTTGCTATCGCCCGGGCAATCCTGACCAAGCCTGATCTCATCGTGCTCGACGAACCCGTATCGGCACTCGATGTTTCGGTACGGGCGCAGATCCTCAACCTTCTTCTCGATCTGCAGGATGAGACGGGGGTCGCCTATCTCTTCATTTCCCACGATCTTGCCGTCGTGCGGGCGTTCGCCGACCGGATGATCGTGATGGATGAAGGCCGTATCGTCGAAAACGGCACCACGGAAGGGGTGCTGGCCGCGCCGCTAGCAGAAGCGACGCGGGTGTTGATCGATGCCGTGCCCCGATTGATCAGATGAGACCGTACTGCTCCGCCTTGTTGCGCAGGAAGGGCAGGCCATTGCCCATGACTTCTGCCTCATCCTTGGCGACGGGACGCCACACGGCCAGTCCGTAAGCAACTTCCGGCGGCATATTGATGAAACTTTCCATCGCAAGCCCGCCTTTGAAACCTATTGCCGCGAGCGCCGCATAAATCTCGTCCCACGGACAATTGCCATAACCTGGTGTCCCTCGGTCGCTCTCGGAGAGGTGGATATATTTCAGGTGTTCGCGCGCATCGAGAATGCCATTGGCAGCGCCTTTTTCCTCGATGTTCATGTGATACGTGTCGAGGTGAACGAAGATGTTTTCGGCGCCAACGCGCTCGACCATCTGCACCGCCTGCCAGCCCGTGTTTATAAGGTGGTTTTCGTAACGATTGACCGCCTCGACGCCGAGCTCGATGCCGAGGGTCTTGGCGTGTTTCGCCGCCGCGGTGAGCACTCGAGCAATGTTATCATATTCGCCTTCCGTGGGCGGCACGCCTGTCCGTTCACCAATGCCGCCGAAAATGACGCCCGACAGCGCCACGGCGCCCATTTCGGCAGTCTTGTCGATAGCGACCCTGAGATGTTCGATTGCAGCGTCCGGACGAACGGAGGCCCAGGCCGATTCAGGCAGGCCGAGCGAACAGACTGCCGGCAGTTCATGCTTGTCCAGAAGCGCGCGCGTATGTGCGGCGTCGACGGCGGGAGCGTTGAGCAGCGCAATCTCGATGAAATCCATCTTGTATTTCACCGCTGCCGCAATGGCTTTCTCAGCGCCGGCGCGGTCCCAGTTCATCGTCCACATGCTGGTGTGAACGCCAAATCCGTGAACAGACATTTTCCTATCCTTTTCTGCGATTGAAAATCATGAGCTGAGCGGCGAGCCAACGCAGGATCATGACCGCGATCAGGAGGATGCCCCAGACCGCGGTTGCCAGATGCTGGTTAGCTCCCATGAGGTTGAGCCCCGACGAAAGAAGCTGGAGCACCACCAGGGCGACGAAAACCGGGATTACACGTCCGAACCCGCCGAACGGATTGACGCCGCCGAGGAAGCAGGCGAGCACGGTGATCAAAAGGTAAGACTCGCCATGGCCGACCCGCACGGAATTGAAACGCGCCAGCATGATGATGCCTGCCACCGCGGACATGGCGCCAGAGAGGGTGTAAACCAGCACAAGCACCTTGCGGGTGTTGACGCCGGAATAGCGCGCTGCGTCGATGTTGGAGCCAATCATATAGGTGTTGAAGCCGAGCTTCAGCCGCGTCAACAGCACGTGCCAGACGAGCACGCACACGATGAATATCAGGAGCGGTATGGGAATACCTGCAAGGCTGCCGTGACCTATTGGCTGCAGGAAGGCAGGAAAGCCCGAAATATCGCCGCCACGGGTCAAGAACTCACCAAGACCACGAACAAAGATCATCATCGACAGCGAGACGAGAATGGGGTGAGCGCGCGTATAGGCGATGACCAGACCCATCACGACACCTGTCGCAGCGCCAACGGCGATTGCCAGGATGCATCCAAGGATGAACGAAGCCATGCCTGCGTCCACACCGCCATTGGCTTGAAGCACCCAGGCGACAGTGAGACCCGCGAGGTTCGCCGTGAACGTAATTGCAAGGTTGAGGCCGCCCGTCAAAACCGGCAGCAGCATCGCAAGGGTCAGCAGCCCGAGTTCCGGCAGCTGGAACGCCACCGATCCGAACGTTGCAGAGCTGAGGAATTGCGGAGACGCGAGACTGAAGAACAGCATCACGGCCACGAAGGCCAGGCCCGGCCCCGCTATCTCGGGGCCGAGAAACTCTTTTATGCGGTTGACAGCCGTATTCATCGGCGGGCTCCTCGCATGAACGGCAACAACTTTTCGATGCTCGTGTTCGACAGCGTAATGGCGACGAGGATGATAGCGCCGACGATCATCTTGAAGGCGAACGGCGATACGCCAAGGAGGTTCAATCCATTCTGGGTGATGGCGATGAGAAGGACGCCGAGGACGCAGCCCAGAACCGATCCCTTGCCGCCGCCAAGCCTTGCGCCGCCAAGAACGACCGCGGCCAATACGTCGAGTTCCCGCCCGTAAAGGGCATTGGGCACGACCTCCTGCGCGTAGTGGGCCTGGACCAAACCGGCGATTCCGGCCATCATTCCGAGCCATCCGAACGCGATGAATTGCATGGCGCCGATATTGATGCCGAAGCGGCGAGCACCCTCCGGATTATCACCGAATGCGTATAGCTGCCGCCCGGTCGTGGTTCGGGTTATGAACAGCCATGTCGCAACGACACAGATCACCATGACGAGGACGGGTAGGGTTATTTCCGCCCATGTGCCGTCGGCCATCTCGTGTTCGAACAACACCACCCTGTCAGTCAGCCAATCGGGCAGATCGTAGATCGATACGCCTTGCGTGAAGAACATCAAAAGCCCGAAATAGATGTTGAAGGTGGCGATGGTGGCGACAATGGAGATGATGCGGAAACGGTGGATCAGGAAGGCGTTGAATGCCCCGAGCAGTATGCCGAGGCTGCCGGCGATGAGGAGGCCGCTTATCCAGCCGCCGCCACCGATGTAACCGAGGATCAGGGCGGTGACGTATTGAACAACTGATGCGGCAACCGCGAACGAGATATCGATGCCGCCCGCAATCAGCACGACCAGAAGCCCGACGGCGAAGATGATGTTGACGGAACTCGTGTTCAGCAGATCGAATGCATTGCCCAGGGAGAAGAAACTGTCCGTGGTCAGCGAAAGCACCACGCAGATGGCCGCGATCACGGCGAGCAACGCGAACTCGGTCGCGTGGGATTGAACGAGCTTACGCATAGACGGCGGCCTCGATGTCCTGAAGGCTGCACGACTGCGGATCGAACCATCCCGCAATCTGGCCTTGCGCCATGTGCAGGACCCGGTCCGCGTTGAAATAAACTTCAGGAACCTCATCCGAGATCAGGATAATGGCAAGGCCGCTTTCGGCGAGCTTCGCCACGATTTCGAAGATGCCGGCGCGCGCGCCCACATCGACGCCGACGGTCGGCGCATCGAGGATGAGGAGCTTCGGGTCAGTGGCCAGCCATTTGGCGATCGCAATCCGCTGCTGGTTGCCGCCCGAGAGGGTCGAGACCGCATCGCTCTGTCTGCCGATCTTGACGCCAAGATCAGCGATCCACCGCGCAACCAGCTGGCGTTTTCGTTCATCGGACAAGAGCCCGCCGGATTTGATGCGATCAAGCGAGGCTATCACCAGATTGTCGGCGATCGATTGCGGCTGAATAAGCCCAAGCGACAGGCGGTCTTCGGAGAGATAGGCGATGCCCGCCTTGATCGCGTCGCGGTTCGATGAAAAGCGTACCGGCTTTCCGTGCAAAGAGACGGACCCGGACCGGGGCTTCAGCATGCCGAAGAGCGCGAGCGCGAGTTCCGTGCGTCCTGCGCCGAGCAGGCCGGTTATGCCGAGGGTTTCACCGCTCCGCACGTTGAACGAAATATCGTGAAACTGACCGGGGCGCGAAAGCCTCTTGACCTCGAGAACGATCGGATTATCGCGAACTGACTTTGCCCGCACCTGCTGATCGAAATTCTTGCCGGTCATGAGTTCTGTAACACGTGACTGCGTCATTCCTTMCACGGGGTAAACGCCGACCAGGGCGCCATCACGCAGCACTGTGAGACGGTTGGAGATTTCCAGCACTTCGGCCAGACGATGGCTGACGAATACGACTGCGACACCCGACGCCGACAATGAGCGGACGATCTCGATCAGATGATCGGTTTCGGACTGCGTCAGCGAAGCTGTCGGTTCATCCATGAAAACGAGCTTCGCTTCGCCGACAAGCGCGCGGGCAATAGCCACGATCTGGCGCTGCGCAATCGAATAATCTTTCAAAGGTGCGTCGACATCCAGCGCGACCCCAAGGCGTTTGAGCGCTTTGACCGCGACATCACGCATAGTGCGATAGTTCACGAACCGCGGCCAGCGGCCGATCACGGTCTGGAACGCGATGTTCTCAGCAACGGTCATTTCAGGAAACAAGGCAAGATCCTGCCAGATTACCTGAATTCCGCTGGCCTGGGCAGTAACGGGAGACATATGCGAATAGGTTTGCCCGTCATATTCGATGACGGCGCCGTCCTCGGGCCGATAGACGCCGGTTATGATCTTGATGAGGGTGCTCTTGCCGGATCCGTTTTCTCCGGCAAGGCAATGGACTTCGCCCGGCAGCACCTCGAAGCTCACATTCTTGAGCGCCTTGATGCCGCCGAAGGTCATATTGATGTTTTGCAACGACAAGAGGGGCTTCGCGCCCGTGCCCGGAATGTCTGCCATTATAGGTGCCTGTCAAAATCGGAGACTTGACGCTGCCGGCGTAGCCACACCGGCAGCAGAACCAGTGCTGATCAAAGACCCATCTTGGCCAGATCGGCCACGGTTTCCTTGTTGATCGGCACAAGCTGGTCGACGATGATGTTGTGGTTCTCGACGTCAGGGTGGATTACACCGAGACCTTCGATATCGTCACCATCTTTCAGTTTTTCGCCCTTCATGAGCTTGTCGGCCAAGGTGACAAACACTTCACCTGCCTGCTTCGGATTCCACATGAAGCCGCCGGAAATGGCACCGGACTTAATGAGCTTTTGTCCCTGACCCGGCGAAAACGGTCCCAGCACAAAGATTTCTCCGGTCCTGCGCCGTTCTTCGATTGCGCGGCCCGCGCCGATCGGACCCTGGCTGCCGAACGCCAGGAAGCCCTTGAGGTCAGGAT
>NZ_JBFUMG010000262.1:0-6068 GCF_054049495.1 Phyllobacterium sp. P5_D12
GGCAGCAGAACCGCAAGCCTTCGTCAAACCGGCACCGCGTTCCCACGTACGCAGGGTAATGGCGTTGCGGCTGGTCACGTGCGCAATGGAGATATTGGCGCGCTCCGGAAAGATCGGATGGTTTTCAAGGAGAGGCCCGAACCGCTCCAGATCGTAGGTCCACACGTCCTGGTCAACCCAAAAGATCGCATGCGGATTGCCCATATTGGCGACCGATGGCGAATGCAGGACCGGCGCATCGATCGGCCCAATCTGCAATTCTATCCTGCGCGTGTCGTGAAACGGTTCCGCGAGGGGAATGTCCTGCCACTCGAAGCGCGGCTTGCCCATATCGACGGAGATCTGGCCATCCGGATGTTCGCGGGCGGTCAGGATTCCGGCGATAGTCTCGAAAGTGAATTCACACTTGCCAGTTTCAGAGCTCAGCGCCTGCACCACGCAGCGCATGCCATTGCCACAGGCCTGCGCCTCGCTGCCGTCGGAATTGATAATCTCGATATAGGYTTCCGTGCCGCCGGTTCTGGACGAGTGAATTGCCATGATCTGGTCGAACTTGGTCGCCGGATCCCGGTCAAGCGCGATAGCAGCGTCAGCCGTAATCCGGTCCGCACGCCCGCGCATATCGGCAACGATGATTTCGTTACCAAGCCCGTTCATCTTCGCAAATTGCGCGTATGCCGCCATACCTTCGCTAGCCTATAATTGCCATCATCTGTCGATAGAGGGCTTATATGGCGGAAAAGGGAAAGAAATGCCAGTGCCTGCGCGACTCTGTCTTGCGGGTGTTCCGTGTTCATGCGCATCGTCGACGCCGCCAACCAGTCATGGTTTGCTGCAATGCATAAGACTTTATTCACCTTGAAATGATTGAATTGGTTAATGCCGCCGGTCCTGGCTGATCGCGGGCAGCTTTGGAAGGTGTGGCGATATTGTCAGTTCCATTATTTTTTGATGGTCCTGATGGCCGGTTCGGTCAGAAAAACAGCGGTTTTTCTGGGGTGCGGGTTGAAATTTTGCCGGTATCGCCATTGTATTAATGGTTAAAGAGCGCCGAATAGAATCGCATTTTGAGTTCAAATGCGCAGATGGAGAATTGAAGTTATGGGGACTTTGAAAGTCAATTTGCTGGCCGTCGCCGTTGTGGGCATGGTGCTGGCGGGATGCCAGAGTTCGCGGATGGATCCTGTCTCTACCGCGCCTGCACCATTGCAGCCGGCACCCTCAGGCTCGGTGAGCCAGAGCCAACTGCCACCGCCGGGCGGCTCCAATCAGTTTCCGACGGCCCCGACAACGGGTAACGCAACTCCAGCGGCGCAGGGCAATACGCAGGTCGCTGCGCTGCCACCTGAAAATGCTCCTGACCTTACTGCCAGCAGCGTTGCCGGCGTCTGGAATGCTTCGATGGGCGGGCAGAGCTGCAAGATCGCGACGCCGCAAACCAAGTTCGGCCAAGGCTACCGTGCCGGTCCTCTGCGTTGCCCGGGCGAACTCGCCAACCTCTCTTCCTGGGCTGTGAGCGGCAAGCAGCTCACGCTTTACGATGCAGCGGGCGGTACAGTGGCAAAACTCTATTCTTCCGGCCAATCGAAGTTCGACGGCCAGACTTCGGGCGGGCAGAACGTTAGTCTGTCACGTTAGCTGAAATTGGAGTGCGCCACGGGCGCACCCGGAGACTGCATTTCGCATGTCGCACGATAATTTGAAAGTATTCCCCTCCGTGCGTGAGCGCTACGATGCGCTGGTGCACGCAGGAGATTTGGACGCCGATCCATCCCAACAGCGTCTTGCCAGTCGATTTGACTGTTTGATCCACGACGTGGCGACGAAGCGTCTCGCAACAAAATCCAGTGCGCTGGGCTGGCTGTTCAGCCGAAAGGCGCCGCGGCACGAAATCGTCAAGGGTCTGTACATCCATGGCGAAGTCGGTCGGGGCAAGACTATGTTGATGGACATGTTCCATCAACTGGTGCCGGTCAAACGCAAACGTCGGGCGCACTTCATCGACTTCATGGCGGATGTGCATGAGCGCATCAACGCGCACCGCCAGGCTCTCAAGAAGGGCGAAACGAAACAAGAAGATCCTATACCGCCGGTTGCCGATGCGTTGGCAGAGCAGGCATGGGTTCTGTGTTTCGACGAATTCACGGTGACCGATATTGCCGATGCGATGATCCTGTCGCGCCTGTTTCGGGCGCTCTTCGAGCGTGGCGTGGTGCTCGTCGCTACGTCGAATGTCGCGCCCGAAAATCTTTATCGCGATGGTCTCAACCGCCAGCTTTTCCTGCCGTTCGTCGATCTTCTGAAAACTCACGTGGACGTTATCAATCTCGATGCCCGCACAGATTATCGCCTGGAGAAGCTCAACCGCATGCCGGTTTTTCTTTCGCCGCTGAACGATGAAACGAGCCGATTGATGGATGACGCCTGGCACGCCGCGACCGCTGGCGCGACCATCGCGCAAGATAGTGTCAAGGTCAAAGGCCGTACGGTCATCATTCCGCAGGCCGCACGGCACGTCGCGCGCTTTACGTTTGCCGATCTCTGCTCGAAGCCACTAGGGGCGGCAGACTATACCGCGATCATCAAGCGCTATCAGACAATCTTTATTGATGCTGTGCCTGTGCTCGATCTGCCGAGACGCAATGAAGCCAAGCGATTCATCATCCTCATCGATCTCCTCTACGATCACCAGGTGCACGTGGTGATCTCGGCCGCCGCGTCGCCGAACCAGCTTTATGTGGCAAAGTCAGGCAACGAGGCCTTTGAATTTGACCGCACGGCTTCACGCTTGTTCGAGATGCAAAGTGAGGATTATTTGGCCGAAGCGGGCGCACGTTCCGAGTCAGCCCAGCCGCCCCGGTCCGCAGAAGTTTAAGCCATCAATTGCGTGTGATCCAACTCGCCTTTCTTTCATCATTTTGATATGTTCTCCATGCTAAAAATGGCGCGGTTCAACTTTTGTAGGGCGAACTTTGTTGACGTTTACGTAAATCCCATCAATTCTAACCGATTGAATTTATTGGGGTGAAAATTTTGTGTTGAGTTATTTTTGAAAGAGGAATATTCGAACGTCCCAGCGCAAGGACATGTGGTAAAAGGTTTGCCCGTGAGCTGCCCGAATATTGCGATGTGTCCTTTGGCGTCCGTCACGACTTCAGATCAAGGAAGTAACCAGCATGGCACGTAATAAAATCGCCCTCATCGGTTCAGGCATGATCGGTGGAACGCTTGCACATCTGATCGGGCTCAAGGAGCTCGGTGATATCGTGCTTTTCGACATCGCAGAAGGCATACCGCAGGGCAAGGGACTGGACATCGCCCAGTCGTCGCCAGTTGACGATTTTGACGCCAGTCTCGTCGGCGCCAATGACTATTCGGCAATCGAAGGCGCCGATGTAGTGATCGTCACCGCCGGAGTGCCGCGCAAGCCGGGTATGAGCCGCGATGATCTTCTCGGCATCAACCTCAAGGTCATGGAGCAGGTTGGCGCGGGCATCAAGAAGTACGCCCCCGGCGCTTTCGTGATCTGCATCACCAATCCGCTGGACGCCATGGTCTGGGCGTTGCAGAAGTTCTCCGGTCTGCCGAAGAACATGGTTGTCGGCATGGCCGGCATTCTTGACAGCGCACGCTTCCGTTATTTCCTTGCCGACGAGTTCAAAGTCTCCGTTGAGGATGTCAGCGCCTTCGTTCTCGGTGGGCACGGCGACAGCATGGTGCCGCTTGCACGCTATTCCACCGTTGCGGGTATCCCGCTTCCGGATCTGGTCAAGATGGGTTGGACCAGCCAGGAAAAACTCGATCAGATCATCCAGCGCACCCGCGATGGCGGAGCCGAAATCGTCGGCTTGCTGAAGACGGGTTCTGCTTTCTACGCGCCGGCATCGTCGGCGATTCAGATGGCCGAAGCTTTCCTTAAAGACAAGAAGCGCGTTCTTCCCGTCGCAGCCCATCTTTCCGGTCAATACGGTGTCAAGGACATGTATGTCGGCGTCCCCGTCATCATCGGCGCTGGTGGTGTCGAGCGTGTCATCGAAATCGATCTCAACAAGACGGAACAAAAACAATTCGAGGCTTCTGTCGCTTCTGTTGCGGGCCTGTGCGAGGCCTGCATCAATATTGCTCCGAACCTGAAATAGCTCGGGCCTGAAACAATTCTGAAACGATCCGCACCTATGTGTGCGGATTATTCGTAGAGGAAATATCATATGAATATTCACGAATATCAGGCCAAGCGTCTGTTGCACTCGTTCGGTGCGCCGATCGCCAATGGCGTCGCCGTCTATTCCGTCGAACAAGCGGAAGAATGGGCTAAGACGCTGCCCGGTCCGCTTTATGTGGTAAAGAGCCAGATTCATGCGGGCGGGCGTGGCAAGGGCAAGTTCAAGGAACTCGGACCGGATGCGAAGGGCGGCGTACGCCTTTCCAGATCGGTCGAGGAGGTTGTTGCCAACGCGAAGGAAATGCTGGGCAACACGCTGGTCACCAAGCAGACCGGTCCCGCCGGCAAACAGGTGAACCGCCTTTACATCGAAGACGGCGCCAACATCGAGCGCGAGCTCTATTTATCCATCCTGATCGATCGCGCCACCGGCCGCCCGGCTTTCGTTGTTTCCACTGAGGGTGGGATGGATATCGAAGGCGTCGCGCACGACACGCCAGAAAAGATCATCACCGTCTCGATCGATCCGGAAAAAGGCGTGACCGCGGAAGATACCGCCAAGATCAATGACGCATACGGCCTCACAGGTGAAGCCAAGGCCGACGGCGAGACGCTTTTCCCGATCCTCTACAAGGCCTTCACCGAGAAGGACATGAGCCTGCTCGAGGTCAACCCACTGATCGTCATGAAAGACGGCCGCTTGCGTGTTCTCGATGCCAAGGTGTCGTTCGACGGCAACGCCCTGTTCCGCCATCCCGACGTTGTCGAACTCCGTGACACTACGGAAGAGGACGCCAAGGAAATCGAGGCTTCGAAATATGACCTGGCCTATGTGGCACTCGACGGCAATATCGGCTGCATGGTCAATGGTGCAGGTCTCGCCATGGCAACGATGGACATCATCAAGCTGTATGGTGCTGAGCCAGCGAACTTCCTCGATGTTGGCGGGGGCGCCAGCAAGGAGAAGGTCACAGCTGCGTTCAAGATCATTACGGCCGATCCCGCGGTCAAAGGCATTCTGATCAACATCTTCGGCGGTATCATGAAATGCGATATCATTGCTGAAGGCGTGATCGCTGCGGTCAAGGAAGTCGGTCTCAAGGTTCCGCTCGTCGTTCGCCTCGAAGGTACCAATGCCGAACTCGGCAAGAAAATCATCAATGAAAGCGGCCTGAATGTCGTCTCTGCGGACGATCTCGATGATGCGGCGCAGAAAATCGTCGCAGCTGTGAAGGGGAACTAAGGCATGTCTATTCTGGTTAACAAAGACACCAAGGTTCTCGTTCAGGGCCTCACCGGCAAGACCGGTACATTCCACACCGAACAGGCTTTGGCTTATTACGGTACTCAGATGGTCGGCGGCATCCATCCGAAAAAGGGCGGCGAGACCTGGGAAGGCAATCTGCCGACTGGTTCGAGCGCGCAGCTGCCGATTTTCGCTACGGTTGCCGAAGGCAAGGATCGTACAGGCGCCAATGCGTCGGTCATCTACGTTCCGCCTGCAGGCGCAGCAGAAGCAATTCTGGAAGCCATCGAGGCAGAGATTCCTCTGATCATCTGCATCACCGAAGGTATTCCTGTGATGGATATGGTTCGGGTCAAGGCGCGCCTCGACCGTTCGACGTCGCGTCTGATTGGCCCGAACTGCCCTGGCGTCCTGACGCCGGAAGAATGCAAGATCGGCATTATGCCGGGTAACATCTTCAAGAAGGGTTCCGTGGGTGTTGTATCGCGCTCCGGAACACTTACCTATGAAGCAGTGTTTCAGACGACGAACGAGGGCCTCGGCCAGACGACTGCAGTCGGTATCGGCGGCGATCCTGTAAAGGGCACCGAGTTCATCGACGTCCTGGAAATGTTCCTTGCCGACGAAGCGACCAAATCGATCATCATGATCGGTGAAATC
>NZ_JBFUMG010000263.1:0-6042 GCF_054049495.1 Phyllobacterium sp. P5_D12
CAGCTCGGTTCTGCAGGGGGCCTTCTGGTCGCCGCCGATGTGAATGCAGTCCCACCGGCGGGTATCGAGGGCTTGAAAGTCAATGCCAATGGCGAGCCGCTCGATGCGACACAGGCCGTCGGCATTGGTCCACTCTCCATCGGCAACGTCAAATACAAGACGCAAGCCGGTTTGTTCGAACAGATGATCAAGGCGAAAAAGCCGGTCATCTTTGATTTTCGGGATGCATTCACCCTTGCTCGCGACCTCGCCAAATAATCCCGCGATCCTGATCGCCGCGATTTCCGGACGCTCTCTGGCAGCAGCAGCGCGGCGTGCCGGTTTCCGGCCGCTGGTCGCTGACCTTTTCAACGATGCCGATACGCTGGCATTGGCGGACCGTGCCTTGATACTTTCCGGCAGCCTGCAGAACGGGATTGACGAGGAACGAATCACCCGGACGCTGACTGAACTTGCAGCCGACGACCAGCCGGTGGCTGTCGTCTATGGCTCGGGTTTCGAGCGCAGACCGGAGATGATCGAGGCGATTTCACGCCAGTTCCAGATCGCCGGTAACACTGCGCAAGCGATCCGACTGGTGAAGGACCCGGCCGGTCTGGCGCGGCTGTGTTCCGAGCTCTCGATACCGCATCCCGATGTTCGCTTCGATGCTCCGGAACATCCGCAAGAATGGCTGACCAAGCTCGCAGGCGGTGCAGGTGGTTCGCATGTGAAGCCCGCCAATGGCAATGGGTCGGGACACGAGCATTATTTCCAGCGCTTCATTCCGGGCAGGAACCTTTCCGCGCTCTTTCTCGCCGACAGGCAGGAGGCGCACATTGTGGGTTTCAGCCGGCAATGGTCGTCGCCTTCGGAACACACGCCATTTCGCTATGGCGGCGCGGTGCGACTGCGGCGCTACGACAAGAACAAGGCAGCACAGATCGAGGCTTGGCTGACGGCTTTGACCAAGCGCACCGGCCTTGCCGGCCTCAACAGCGCTGATTTCATCGATGGGGATGCCGGCCTCAATCTCATCGAGATCAATCCGCGCCCCGGCGCGACACTTGATATTTTCGATAGCGATCAGACCCCGCTGCTGCGCGAACACTTCCGCGCCGTCATGGGATCCAACATAACCTTACCCGCCTACAAGGGCTCGACCGCTTCGGCGATCGCCTACACGGCGAAAGCAATCAGCGCCTTTCCGAAAATCGATTGGCCGGCGCTGACGGCGGATCATCAGATGTCAGGAACAACACTTGAAGCAGGCGACCCTGTCTGCACGGTTTTTGCCACGGCTCCCTCCGCTGCAGCAGCGATGCGCGCCGTGAAGAGCCGCGTCAAGGAATTCGCGGTTAACTGGAGGGGGGATTTTCCATGAGGGACGGTCATGCCTATCTGAACAGAAACGCGCAACGCATAGCCGACAGCATGATCGAGGATGCGGACCGGCTCGGCGTCAGTCACAGTCGCGGAAGTCTTGGCGAGCATTTGATCGATGCGGGCGTAAACAGTCCGGGCGGCATTGAGGCCGCCCTGCGTATCGTCGAAATCTGCCTTGGCGGGCTTGGAACCGTTTCGGCAGGGCTGAGCTCGGGCAAGTGGCCCTATTCGGTCGATGTCCGCTCGTCGCAACCGGTTCTCGCCTGCCTCGCCAGCCAATATGCCGGGTGGAATCTCTCGCACGAAAAGTACTTCGCCATGGGTTCCGGTCCCGTGCGTGCGCTGGCAYGGGTGGAGCCGCTTTTCGAGGAAATCGCCTACCGCGAACCCAAGGCTCAATCATCGGTGATCGTGCTCGAAACCTCGACGCCGCCGCCGGCTGCAATCATCGACAAAGTTTCGAAGGCGACAGGGCTTGCGCCTGACAAGCTGACTTTCATCTATGCTCCGACGCAAAGCCTGACGGGCGCAGTGCAGATTGTCGGGCGCGTGCTCGAAGTCGCGCTGCACAAGGCGCACGACCTCAAATTCCCGCTGGCTGATATTGTCGATGGTGCAGGCCGCGCGCCAATCCCGGCGCCGCATCCTGACTTCCTGCAAGCCATGGGCCGGACCAATGATGCCATCATCTACGGCGGAACCGTCCAGCTGTTCGTCAAGGGCAGCGCTGAAGCGGCCCGCAACCTGGCGGAGCAACTGCCGAGCCATACGTCTCGCGACCACGGCCAGCCATTTGCCGATATTTTCAAGAAGTTCAAAGGGGATTTCTATGCCATCGATCCGCGCCTGTTCAGCCCCGCCGAGGTGATCGTTACAGCGATCGAAACCGGTGATACGTTCCGTCACGGCGGAATTCACGACGCAATGCTGGAACAATCCCTGGGCTGRGAGCCCGCACCGAAACTCAAAACGGGCTCTGAGACGCAGACATGACAGATACGATACTGATCCTTTCGGACCGGCCCGACCGCCAGGTGAAACAGCTGCGCGCCTCATTACGAAAGCTCGGGTTCAACGTCCTGGCGCTGCCGCTGGTGGATATCGGCTTCGACAGCCGCTATGCCTCCGGCATTGCGATCCCGCGCATGAACGGGGGCCTGCCCGCGGCGGTGATCGTGCGGTCGATTTCGTCGGGCACATTCGAGGCTATTACCCGCCGTCTCGGCATCCTCCATGCTTTTGCGCATCTTGGCGTTCCCGTGTGGAACTCCGCCAAGGCCATCGAGCGCTGTGTCGATAAATCCACCACCACGTTCCTGCTGGCACAGGCAGGATTGCCGACACCGGAAACCTTTGCTGTGGAAAGCGTCGCCAATGCCCGGTTAGTCGCGGCCCGCGAGCTCGTGCACGGTCCACTGGTGCTGAAGCCGCTGTTCGGCTCGCAAGGGAAAGGCATTCGCCTGATCCGCAGCGTCGAGGACCTGCCGGAGCCGGAAGAGGTCGACGACGTCTATTATCTGCAGCGTTTCGTGGCGCGCCCCGGACCCCCTTACTGCGATTATCGCGTTTTCACCTGCGATGGCGAAGTGTTGGGCATGATGGCGCGGCGGGCTGAAGGCTGGATCACCAATATTGCCAAAGGGGCGAAGGCGGAGGCTGTCGAAGGGCCGCTGCGCGCCAAGCTGGAAAGCCTTGMGCTTGCGGCTTCCGCAGCCATCGGCACCGATTTCGCCGGTATAGACATTATTCCGGCGGCGGACGGCAAATTGCTTGTCCTCGAGGTCAACAGCATGCCTGCCTGGACCGGGCTGCAATCCGTCGTTCCCGTGCGCATCGCCGATTGCATCGCCAACGCCCTGKCGGCTTGGATCGAGGACGAACTCGACGAGAGACCGGCCGCGTGACCGCGACGCGCGAACAGATAAGGCGCGCCTATATCGACGCCTGTTATCGGGAGATCGACGCCCTGAAACCCGGCAATGTGCATCGTTTTGCCGACGGTCATCGCATGAGCGCCGAGCAGTTTTTCGAAAGCGCGCAGGCTTCATCGCAGGCGGTGACGGACCCTGCCCTTTCCACCGGGCAGTGCATTCTTGCTGCAGTCAGGGAGACGCGTCGCAAGGTCGGAACCAACACCAATCTCGGTATCCTGCTTTTATGTGTTCCCTTGGCCAAGGCGGCGGCAAATGGCGGGCGAGACCTGCAAAGCAGCGTCGCTACAATTCTTGAAAAACTGGCCGTCGACGATGCGCGCGATGTCTTTTCGGCGATCATGCTGGCGCAGCCCGGTGGCCTCGGCTCCGCGTCCAAACATGATGTATCGACCGTCCCGCAAGTGTCACTGCTGGAAGCGATGGGCGAAGCCGCGGATCGCGACATGATTGCCCGGCAATATGTCAGCGGATTTGCCGATATTTTTGGCGGGGGTATCGAGGCCTACAATGCCGCTGCGAAACGCGGCGAGCGCGCGATGTGGCCAGTCGTTTTTACCTATCTATTTTTCCTTTCGGCATTTCCCGACAGCCATATCGTCCGCAAGCACGGCAGTGCAATTGCCGGAAAAACACAAAAGCAAGCACAACAAATTCTGACGCGGGTCGAAGTCCTTAATGATGGCAAAGAGCGCGAAAAGTTGCTTCTTGCTTTCGACGCCCAATTGAAAGCCGACAACATCAATCCCGGAACCTCCGCAGACCTGACAGTCGCGACGCTTTTTGCATTTGGGCTCAACTCTCTCTTGCATAATGGCGAGGTAAATGCTTGAATTTCCCCAGCGGATTTCGTCCGCTGCTATCTGGCCAACCGACCCCGCTCGAAGGGTGCTGTGAACAAGGATAGCTGTCCATCGAGAGTCGTGTCTCGAGGTACGGCGTCTTTGGACAAACCATTGGGAAAACGGTTTAGGAGGAAATTGGCCGTGGCAAAAATCAATAAGGTTATGGTTGGCGAATCGCTGATTGGCGATGGAAATGAAGTCGCGCATATCGATCTTCTGATCGGACCGCGTGGCAGCGCTGTCGAGACGGCATTCTGCAATGCACTGACGAACAACAAGGACGGGTTCACCTCCCTTCTTGCGGTTATTGCGCCGAATATGGCGTGCAAGCCGAATACGATTTTGTTCAACAAGGTTACGATCAAGGGCGCCAAACAGGCGGTCCAGATGTTCGGACCTGCGCAGCATGCAGTGGCTAAAGCGGTTCAGGACAGTGTTGCCGATGGCACCATTCCAGCGGACGAAGCCGACGATCTGTTCATCTGCGTCGGCGTCTTCATCCATTGGGAAGCAGAAGACGACGCGAAGATCCAGGACTTCAACTATCGTGCAACCAAGGAAGCGCTTCAGCGCGCAGTGACGGGCAAGCCGACTGCCGCCGAAGCAACCGCGCAGCGCGATYCAGTCAAGCATCCATTCAGCGCTTAGACACGAGACAACCCCGCACAGAGCAAACCCTCTGTGGAACCGGAGGGTCTGTTGCGCCGGTTGGCAAAAAGTCTGGGCTTCTAGACATGAAGAAGGGGGACACCCCCTTCTTCCACTGCCTTATCCCTGATTTTCATCCCGCATCAGAGACGAGATCGCCTCGGGTGCCAGCGCACCGCTATGCAGCGCCGTTGCCACGAGTGCAGCCGAGATGCCGATAGCTTGCAATTGTTCGAGATCGTGCACATTGCGTACGCCGCCGGCGGCAATCACCGCACGATGTCCGGCA
Source organism: Phyllobacterium sp. P5_D12 (assembly GCF_054049495.1). NCBI lineage: Bacteria > Pseudomonadati > Pseudomonadota > Alphaproteobacteria > Hyphomicrobiales > Phyllobacteriaceae > Phyllobacterium > Phyllobacterium sp. P5_D12. The sequence continues at coordinate 5,079 of NZ_JBFUMG010000263.1, forward strand.
CGGCGCTTGATCTCTGTCAGGCGCTCGAAATCGGGACCAAAATTGGCCCCGATGCGGCCAAGCGTCATGACGATAATGCGCGATGGCCAGTTGTTTGCGTTTTCAAGAATCGATCGGGGACCAAGGAACGCGTCGCCGCGGAAATCCAGCGAGAGAACGAGGCGCGAGTTGGAGTGGCAGGCCTCCAGCAACGACGAATCAATTTGGGATTCGGACCCAAGGACGGGCCAGATGCCATCTGTCGCGAGAGCGATTTCCAGTTGCTCGCGGTCGTTGAAACCGGCGTCTAGCCAAATATCCGAGTGTGACAATAATGGCTGCAATTGGCCCAGGGAACTTGCCCGGCGGCGCTCTATTGCATCAAGATCGGCGACGTAGAAAGCCGAAAAGGGATAGACTTTGCGCAAGCCAGTCGCGACATCGAGTATATCGGCGGTTGGGCTAAGCGGGGTTTCGATGGGCCGGTAGGAATGGCGATCGCCCAGGCGCGCGCGGACCACGAGACCATCTTTTATGTCGAGTACCGGAATGATATGCACGGGTAAACCTTACGGAATGATGCGCCCATGAAATCCCGATTTGCCAACGAAGGAAAGCCCCTGATTACCGGTTGGGATATCGGCGGCGCTCATCTCAAGATGGCGCAGTGCCGGGATGGCGAAATCATTTCGGCGAAAATCTTCAAGACATCGCTCTGGCTCGGGCTGGAGCAGACGCGTGAGGCATTGCGGGAGGTCGGCCCGCTGCGGGGCGAAGGCAATATCAATGTCTTCACGATGACCGGCGAGTTGTCCGATACATTCGCCTCGCGCGATGCGGGAATTGCCAGCCTGCTGGACTTCATTGAAAAGGAATTCGGCGTTGAGAACACACTTATCTATGCGGGTCGAGCCGGGTTCTGCGACGTGCGTGCTGCGCGCAGCCTTGGCAGCGATATCGCCTCTGCCAACTGGCACGCCACCGC
>NZ_JBFUMG010000264.1:0-6012 GCF_054049495.1 Phyllobacterium sp. P5_D12
CCGGTACTCTGTGCCGCCTTGTACTTGACGCTGCACTCTTTCATGCTCAAGGCATTTGCAGAAGGGATCATTGCAAGCGGCAGGAAAATTGCTGTAATCGGCATAGCAAATAGACGGGAAATGCGTCGTTCAAACATGAAATCCACTCTGAAAATTGATGATGAAAATCGACTCCAATTGGCTGAGTTTATATGCATCCCTACCGCTCCTCCATCCATACCTTCGTCTAGCAACCTGCCTCTTGAATTAATTGAACGTTCGTTTTATTAATTCAACATGGCACGCACAACCGGATCAGATGGCGGAAGGACACGCAGCGCAATTGATATTGCTGCGAAGCATTTGATTGCCCGCGTCGGCTATGAAGCGATGTCGATGCGCCAGCTCGCGGACGAAGTGGGCGTGCAGCCCGCGGCCTTCTATCGCTACTACCCCAACAAGCAGGAATTGCTGTTTTCAGTTATGCGGGGACACATGGATCATGTGCTTGCCGCCTGGGAAGCCGAGAGCCGCAACGCTCATACGGCGCTAGAAAAGTTCTGCGCCTTCATTCGTTTCCACATCCGTTTTCATGTGGAACGACGGGACGATGTGCACATTGGAAATATGGAGCTGCGCAGCCTCAGTCCGGAAAACCGGGCCATCATCGTTGAATTGCGCGCGAGGTATGAGAACAGCCTTCGGGACATACTCGATGACGGAATCGATACTCGCGAATTTGCCATCGATGATATTGCACTGACAACCCGCGCCATTATCGCGATGATTACCGGTATCATGGTCTGGTTCCGGACGGACGACAGGCTTAGTGTCGACGAGATTGCAGAAAAGTACGTCGAAATGGGACTGCGCCTTGTTGGCGCCAAGAAGATTGCGACAACTAAAAAGGGAGGACGAAATGTACCAGTCGGGCCTAAGATTCGGAGTCTCTGAGGAGATCGAAGCACTGCGGGAAACGGTGCACCGATTTGCGCAGGCGGAARTAGCACCGCTGGCGGCCGAGACCGATAGATCCAATCAATTCCCCATGCACCTCTGGCCGAAAATGGGCGAGCTCGGCTTGCTCGGAATGACTGCTGACCCGGAATTCGGCGGGTCCGGCCTTGGATATCTCGCTCACACAATTGCCGTGGAAGAAATCTCCCGCGCTTCGGCATCGGTCGGTCTCTCTTATGGTGCGCATTCCAATCTTTGCGTCAACCAGATCAACCGCTGGGGCACCCCTGAGCAGAAGGCAAAGTTTTTGCCAAAACTCTGCTCGGGCGAACATGTCGGCGCGCTCGCCATGTCAGAACCGGGTGCGGGCTCCGACGTCGTTTCGATGAAACTGCGCGCCGACAAGAAGAATGACCGTTATGTTCTGAACGGTAACAAGATGTGGATTACCAATGGTCCTGACGCCAGCACGTTGGTGGTCTACGCGAAGTCCGATCCCGCCGCGGGCTCGCGTGGCATCACGGCATTTCTGATCGAGAAGGAATTCAAGGGTTTTACCACCGCGCAAAAGTTGGACAAGCTTGGTATGCGCGGTTCCAATACGTGTGAGCTCGTATTCGAGGACTGCGAAGTGCCATTCGAAAACGTACTTGGCGAAGAGGGCCAGGGTGTCAAAATCCTGATGTCAGGATTGGACTATGAGCGCGTCGTGCTTGCCGGTGGACCTTTGGGAGTGATGGACGCCTGTCTGGATGTGGTTGTCCCCTACGTGCATGAGCGCAAGCAATTTGGCCAACCTATCGGAGAATTCCAGCTGATGCAGGGCAAGCTGGCAGACATGTACACAACGACGAATGCTTGCCGGGCCTATGTTTACGCCGTGGCGGCTGCCTGTGATCGCGGTGAAACCACACGCAAGGATGCAGCAGGGTGCGTTCTATATGCAGCAGAGAAAGCAACATGGTGCGCGCTCGAGGCGATCCAGGCGCTCGGCGGCAATGGCTACATCAACGACTATCCGACCGGACGGCTGTTGCGCGATGCCAAGCTCTACGAAATCGGTGCTGGCACGAGCGAGATACGGCGCATGCTAATCGGCAGAGAAATGTTTGCAGAGAGCGCTTGAGCCAACACCACTGCACCTAATCACTGCCGATAACAGGAGACCGCATGACCGTCCTCACCTCCCAGATCAGCACCACGTCCGAAACCTTCACGGCCAATACAAAGCGAATGCAGGCACTGGTAGGTGATATCCAGGCCAAGGCGGAATTGGTGATCAAGGGTGGTACCGATGAGGCGCGCGAGCGCCACACGTCGCGCGGCAAGCTGCTCCCGCGTGATCGCCTGGCGCAGCTTCTGGATGCCGGTTCGCCCTTTCTGGAAATCGGCCAGTTTGCCGCCTGGGATATGTATGACGACACAATTTCATCCGCCGGTCTGATTGCAGGGATCGGCCGGGTATCCGGCAAGGAAGTGATGATCGTCGTCAATGATGCGACGGTGAAAGGCGGCACCTATTATCCATTGACGGTGAAAAAGCATCTGCGCGCGCAGGAGATCGCGCTGCAGAACAATCTGCCCTGCCTCTATCTTGTGGATAGCGGTGGCGCAAATCTTCCCAATCAGGACGAGGTTTTTCCGGATCGCGAACATTTTGGCCGTATCTTCTACAATCAGGCCAATATGTCGGCCGCAGGCATCCCGCAGATTGCGGTCGTCATGGGATCATGCACGGCGGGCGGCGCCTATGTGCCCGCAATGTCGGAAGAAACCATCATGGTCAAAGGCCAGGCAACGATTTTTCTTGCAGGGCCTCCCTTGGTCAAAGCCGCGACAGGCGAAGAGGTTTCGGCAGAAGACCTTGGCGGCGCGGAAGTGCATACACGCGAGTCGGGCGTTGCCGACCACTACGCCGTGGATGATGCGCACGCGCTTGCCATCGCCCGGCGTATCGTTGGAAACCTAAATCGAAAGAAGGAGATAGGCCTAGATCTTCGCAAGGTGATTCCGCCGCTTTATGATCCACATGAACTTTACGGCGTCATACCGAGCGATCTGCGCCAGCCATACGATGCGCGCGAACTGATCGCGCGTATTGTCGATGGTTCGGAATTCGACGAGTTCAAGCAGAACTACGGTACGACGCTGATAACCGGCTTTGCGCATCTCTACGGCATGCCCGTCGGCATCATCGCCAACAATGGCGTGCTGTTTTCCGAGAGCGCGCTGAAGGGCACGCATTTCATCGAGCTGTGCACGCAGCGCGGCATCCCGCTGGTCTTCCTGCAAAACATTACCGGCTTCATGGTCGGGCGTTCCTACGAGGCTGGCGGGATCGCCAAGGATGGCGCAAAGCTGGTCACGGCCGTCGCCACAGCGCGTGTGCCCAAGGTGACGATGATCGTCGGCGGTTCATTCGGCGCTGGCAATTATGGCATGTGCGGCAGAGCCTTCTCGCCGCGCTTCCTCTGGATGTGGCCGAATGCGCGGATTTCAGTCATGGGCGGCGAACAGGCGGCCACGGTTCTGGCGCTGGTCAAGCGTGAGGGTATCGAGCGCAAGGGTGGGGAGTGGTCAGCCAGCGACGAAGCTGCATTCCGCGCGCCCATTCTTGAAAAATATGAGCGCGAGGGTCACCCGCTCTACTCCTCGGCGCGACTTTGGGATGACGGCATTATCGATCCGGCGAAGAGCCGCGAGGTGCTGGCGCTTTCCCTTTCCGCCGCGCTGAACGCGCCTGTCGAGGAAACGCGCTTTGGCATGTTCAGGATGTGATGGGAGCGAAAACAATGACAAAAATGTTCTCCAGAATCCTCATTGCCAATCGTGGTGAAATCGCCTGCCGCGTCATCCGTACGGCGCAGAGAATGGGTATCGGCACAGTCGCTGTCTATTCCGATGCAGATGCGCATGCGCTGCACGTGGCGATGGCCGATGAGGCGATCTATATCGGCCCCCCGCCCGTCACCGACAGTTATCTGCGTGCCGACCACATCATAGACGCTGCCCTGAAAAGCGGAGCTGAGGCCATTCATCCCGGTTACGGCTTCCTTTCCGAGAATCCGGGTTTTGTCGATGCGGTGGTGAAAGCCGGTCTGGTCTTTATCGGACCATCCGCGGATTCCATCCGGGCCATGGGGCTCAAGGATGCAGCTAAACGATTAATGGAGAAGGCCGGCGTGCCTGTCGTTCCGGGCTACCATGGCGAGGCGCAGGAACTGGTCGTTCTGGCCTCGAAAGCACGCGAGATCGGTTATCCCGTATTGATCAAGGCGCGCGCCGGCGGTGGCGGCAAAGGCATGCGCAAAGTCGATGATCCCGATGATTTCGCCGAGGCGCTGGGGAGTGCGCGTCGCGAGGCCAAGAGTGCGTTTGGTGATGATCGCGTGCTGGTTGAAAAGTACATCGCCAAACCGCGCCATATCGAAGTGCAGGTGTTCGGCGACAATCACGGCAATGTGGTGCATCTTTACGAGCGCGACTGCTCGCTGCAGCGCCGCCATCAAAAGGTCATCGAGGAAGCCCCTGCCCCTGGCATCACCGCAGAGGTTCGCTCTGCAATGACCAGTGCGGCCGTCAAGGCAGCGCAAGCGATCAACTATTCCGGCGCGGGCACGATCGAATTTATCGTCGATTCCACAGAAGGGCTGAAGCCCGACCGTTTCTGGTTCATGGAGATGAACACACGGCTGCAGGTGGAACACCCGGTAACCGAGATGATCACCGGGCTTGACCTGGTAGAGTGGCAATTGCGTGTGGCGGCCGGCGAAAAGTTACCGCTGTCTCAAAAGCAAATCCCTCTCAACGGCCATGCTATCGAGGCGCGGCTCTATGCCGAAGATCCGGCGAAAAGTTTCCTGCCAGCCATCGGCACGCTGCACCATCTGTCGTTTCCCAATGCACTGCAGGACGGCGAGGTTCGCGTCGAAACCGGCGTTCGGGCGGGCGATACGATCTCGCCCTACTATGATCCGATGATCGCCAAGCTCGTGGTGCACGGCGGCGATCGCCCATCCGCGCTTGCCACAATGGAGAGCGCACTGAGCCAGACCGAGATTGCCGGAACAACGACGAACGCGCCATTTCTGTCGGCGTTGATTCGTCATCAGGGATTTGCCGCCGGTGACGTCGATACGGGATTGATCGACCGCGATCTTGCAGGATTGATCGTTCCCATGGCGACGCCAGCTGGTGCCAAGGAACTGGCTATCCTCTCTGCCAGCGGTCTCCTGAAGCGACCGGTCCATGGTGATCCGTGGACTGCCCTGCGCGGCTACAGTCATCACAACGGGGTGGCTTATCCGGTCATGCTGGAAGAGGCTGGGCAGATCGTACGATATGGTGTGTCAGTGCTTGGAGACGAGCGGTACGCGATTTCCGGTTCAGATGCTGTAGTCGAACTGCGTGTGCGACATGAACCGCAAGGCTGGCACCTCACAGGCAAGGGCGTGAATTTGCGGGCGAAGACCATCGCAATACCGCATGGTGTGGCCGTAGTCGCCAATGGAATGGCAACGACGTTCAGCATCGCCGATCCTTTTCTGCTCGCTGAACAGGCAGGCAGCGCCGGAGACCGGCTTACGGCCCCGATGCCAGGCCTGGTGAAAGCCGTGCGGGTAGCCACCGGTGATATGGTCAAAAAAGGTCAGATATTGCTCGTGCTCGAAGCTATGAAAATGGAGCACTCGATAACTGCCCCGCATGATGGCAAGGTTGCCGAGATCGTGTCCGAGAATTCGCAAGTCAAAGAAAATTTCCCCTTGGTGCGGTTTGAGGAAGCACTTGCCGATACAACCAAGAATTGAGGCAGAAATGCTGGATAACGCGTGCTAGAACTAGAGCGGCACTCGGCTGATCGAGTGTCAAGTCGAAGCGTTTCCCTACGTCAAGGAGATCGACCCGTGGCTAAAAAATCCCTGCAGACCATCAAACGTGCACCGACCGCTACACCCAGCGATCTGGGCGGTAACGCAGTGCGTGATATCGCCGGAGCGGTAAATGCTCTGCTCGCAGACACATTTGCAATTTACATGAAGACCAAAAATTTTCACTGGCACATGAGCGGCCCGCACT
>NZ_JBFUMG010000265.1:0-5993 GCF_054049495.1 Phyllobacterium sp. P5_D12
GCGCTCTATCGTTTCCTGCGGGCATTTCGGCTGGGCGATGACGGCCTGTTGCGCGCCGTCATTGCGACAATCGAATCCTATGGTTTTCGCGTTCTCGGCGCCCACGAAATCGTTCCAGACATCCTCGCGCCAGCTCCAGGCACGCTGACGCGCAAGCGCGCCGACCAGGAAAGCGTCGCCAATATGAATGCGGCGCGGCAGGCGGCAATCATGATCGGCTCGCTCGATATCGGCCAAGCGGCAATCGCCATCGGCCGGCGAGTCGTGGCGCTGGAAGGCGTCGAAGGTACCGATGCCATGCTGCAACGTGTGGCGGAGCTGCGGCATGCCAAGCGTATCAATCGCAAGGGTGGTGTTCTCGTCAAATGCGCCAAGCCGCAACAGGAAGTGCGCGCTGACCTGCCGGCCATTGGGGTCAGTACCGTGGAGAATGCTGTCAAGGCGGGGCTCAAGGGCATTGCCATTGAGGCACGCCGCACATTGATCCTCGGCTACGGCGAAACTATTGCCGCTGCCAACAAAGCCGGACTATTCATCGAGACCTTTGAGCAGGAACCCTCCTGATGACTGCCGCGCCGAAACCCTTGCGCCTTGCCATTGTCACGGGGGAAGAGTCCGGGGATTTGCTGGGCGCCGATCTGGTTCAAGCGCTGCGCCGGCAATATGCAGGCGAGGTGACGCTCACCGGTGTCGGCGGGGAGCATCTTGGCGCACTCGGACTCGACAGCTTGTTCGACCAGCATGAAATCGCACTCGTCGGCCTGAGTGCCATTGTTCAAAAACTGCCGCAACTCGTGCACCGGATCTCGCAGCTTTCGAAGGCAATCGTCGCAGCGAAGCCAGATTGTCTGGTGATCATCGACAGTCCGGATTTTACCCATCGCGTCGCGCGCAAGGTGAGGGCGGCTGATCCTTCGATCCCAATCATCAATTACATCAGCCCTTCAGTGTGGGCCTGGCGGCCGGAACGGGCCAAGGCAATGCGCGCCTATATCGATCATGTGCTGGCGATCTTGCCGTTTGAAGTGCAGGCCCTGAAGGATCTGGATGGCCCGCCTGCGACCTATGTCGGGCACAGGCTGGTATCGCATGCGCCGTTGCTGGACGCCGCAAAACAAAACCGCGCGCGCGACACTAGCCTGGGGGACCGGGCTGAGAAGAACCTTGTTGTGCTGCCGGGTTCTCGGCGCTCCGAAATCATCAGTCTTGCAGAACCATTCGGCGAGACCATCGATCTTTTGGCAAACCGTGGCAATCGCATCAACGTCGTTCTGCCGACGCTGCCGAAGGTCGAGCCGCTTGTCCGGCAATTGACTGCAAGCTGGACAGTGAAGCCTCGTATCGTTGTGGGTGAGGCGGAGAGATTGAAAGCATTTGCTGAGGCCGACGCAGCGCTTGCGGCCTCCGGAACCGTTTCGCTGGAACTGGCGCTGGCGCGTATTCCCACAGTCCTTTCCTACAAGCCGGACTGGCTGGCGCGGACATTTATTGCGCCAAGGATCAAGGTATGGAGCGCGGCGCTTCCAAATATCATCGCAGATGAGCCGGTTGTTCCGGAATATTTCAATATTTTTGTCCGACCCGGCCCTATTGCCCGTCAAATCGAGCAATTGCTGGTTCCGGGTCACCGGCGCGCCGCACAGCTTGAAAGTTTCGACAAGGTTGCGAGGCTGATGCAGACCGAGCGTCCCGCAGGGGAGATTGCCGCAGAAAAAGTGCTGGAATTTGCTTCACACAAATGACCAGTAAAAAAGGCGCCGGGTGGGCGCCTTTTTTGACCATATGATGGTGACTATTTGCGATCTTCGACGCTCACATAATCGCGCGGCGTCGCACCTGTGTAAAGCTGGCGCGGGCGGCCAATCTTTTGATGCGGGTCTTCGATCATCTCTTTCCACTGGGCAATCCAGCCGACGGTGCGCGCAACAGCGAACAGCACGGTAAACATGGTGGTGGGGAAGCCAAGCGCCTTCAACGTGATGCCCGAATAGAAGTCGACGTTTGGATAAAGCTTCTTTTCGATGAAGTATTCATCGGTTAGCGCAATACGCTCAAGTTCCATGGCAACGTCGAGCAGCGGGTCGTCCTTGATGCCGAGTTCGGCGAGCACTTCGCGCGTCGTCTGCTGCATGATCTTCGCGCGCGGATCGTAATTCTTGTAGACGCGATGACCAAAGCCCATCAGGCGGAACGGATCGTTCTTGTCCTTGGCGCGATTGATGAACTCGGGAATGCGATCCATGGTGCCGATTTCCCCGAGCATCTGCAGCGCTGCTTCATTGGCACCGCCATGAGCAGGACCCCAGAGGCAGGCAATGCCCGCAGCGATACAAGCGAACGGATTGGCGCCCGACGAACCGGCCAGGCGAACTGTAGACGTCGATGCATTCTGCTCGTGATCGGCGTGCAGGATGAAAATGCGATCCATTGCGCGTGCAAGAACCGGATTTGGCACATAGTCCTCACAGGGAACAGCAAAGCACATGTGAAGGAAGTTCGTCGCGAAATCGAGATTGTTCTTCGGGTAAACGAAAGGCTGACCGATATGATATTTGTAGGCCATCGCAGCGAGGGTCGGGATTTTCGCAATCATGCGGATCGAAGCGACCATGCGCTGATGCGGATCGGAAATGTCCGTCGAGTCGTGATAAAACGCGGACAGGGCGCCGACGCAGCCGACCATGACGGCCATTGGATGCGCATCGCGGCGGAAACCACTGAAAAAACGCGACATCTGCTCGTGCACCATAGTGTGCCGGGTCACGCGGAAGTCAAAGTCTGCCTTCTGGCTCTTCGTCGGCAATTCGCCGTAGAGCAAGAGATAGCAGGCTTCTAGAAAATCGCCGTGTTCGGCCAGTTGTTCGATCGGGTAGCCCCGATGCAGCAAGATGCCTTCATCGCCATCGATATAGGTGATCTGCGACTCGCAAGCAGCAGTGGATGTAAACCCCGGATCATACGTGAAGGCGCCGGTGTTCTTGTATAATGTCCCAATGTCCACGACATCCGGTCCAATGGTCCCCTTTTTGATTGGCAAGGAGAATTCGTGACCATTCAGGTCGATGTTGACGCTGTTTTCAGACATTGCCGTTCCTTTCTTGCTTCGACTTGCGCTGATCCAGCGCAAAAGCATCTGCCTCGAATGAGGCCATAATCTTATCTTGTCAGGCACGACACCGTACTCGAAAGGTACGATGTTGCAATGCAAAAATGCGCTCAAATTTGCGTGCTATTGCCCTTTTGCCTGATCCTCTATGCGGCCAAGGGATTCTTCTCTTCCCAAGACTGCCAATACATCGAAAACACCCGGAGACGTTGCTCTTCCGGTCAAAGCTGCGCGCAAGGGTTGCGCGATTTTACCGAGTTTCAGCCCCGTTTTTTCCGCGTAAGCCCGCACTGCAGCATCCAGCGGTTCGGCGCTCCATTCATCAACCGCGGCAAGGTCCGGAAGTACGCCGGAAAGAATGCTCCGGCCCTCATCGTTAAGCAAGGCGTACGCTTTTTCATCAAGTGCAAGCGGCCGCTTTGCGAAAAGATACTTTGCGCTGTCCGCGAGCTCGACCAATGTCTTCGCGCGCTCCTTCAGGCCCGGCATCGCGGCGAGCAGTTGCTTTCGCGTGTTGTCATCCAAGCGCGACAGCATCTCCGCGCCACCCTCGATCTCCGGTAGGATATCGATCAGGTCTTTGACCAGGTCCGCATCGTCCGAGATGCGCATGTAGTGGCCGTTGATCGCCTCGAGCTTCTGGAAATCGAAGCGCGATGCGCCCCGGTTGATATCCGAGATTTCGAACCATTGGATCATCTGTTCATCGGACATAATCTCATCGTCGCCGTGGCTCCAGCCGAGACGCACGAGATAATTGCGCAGCGCTGCGGGCAGATAGCCCATGGCGCGATAAGCCTCCACCCCAAGCGCACCATGCCGCTTCGACAATTTTGCGCCGTCTGCGCCATGAATAAGCGGTATGTGGCCCATGACCGGCACATCCCAGCCCATCGCATCGTAGATCACCGTCTGTCGCGCCGCATTGGTCAAATGATCGTCGCCACGGATGATATGGGTGACGCCCATGTCATGGTCGTCGACTACAACAGCGTGCATATAGGTCGGATTGCCATCGGAGCGCAGGATGATGAAATCGTCGAGATCCTTGTTGGGGAACCGGACATCGCCCTGAACCTGGTCGCGAACGAGTGTTTCACCTGTCTGAGGTGCCTTGATACGGATGACCGGCTTGATACCTTCGGGTGCTTCCTTGGGATCACGATCCCGCCAGCGGCCGTCATAACGCGGTGGACGGCCTTCGGAGCGAGCTTTCTCACGCATTTCCTCAAGCTCGGCCTGTGAAGCATAGCAATAATAGGCCTTACCTCTGGTGACGAGCTCCTCTGCAACTTCGCGGTGACGCGGCGCGCGCTCATATTGCGACACGGCATCGCCATCCCAATCAAGACCCAGCCATTTTAAACCGTCGAGAATTGCAGTTACGGCTGCTTCCGAAGAACGTTCCCGATCTGTGTCCTCGATACGCAGCAGCATCTTGCCGCCCGTATGCTTGGCATAAAGCCAATTGAACAGGGCAGTGCGGGCGCCGCCGATATGCAAATAACCGGTCGGAGAGGGTGCGAAACGGGTGACAACGGACGATGACATAAGTTCTCCAGCGGGTGCCCGGCGTATTAGCCGAACGTCCAATCGAATTGATCTGGCGTTCATGTAGCATAGCACCGCTGCTGTGCAAGGGCACTGGCAGAACCGGAAAGCAAATGGAAGGTCCTGCTACCAGAACAAAGACCAGCGAACAGCAGTTTTTTCTCCGTCCCGACAGCGGCGGTTATGAAATCGCGACTCAAACGCGGACCATTGATTTAGTCGTTGAAAAGGAAAACTGGCCTGCGAGGCTACGTGGACTTGGCAATTCTGCACGAACGCAACTTCAGTCTGTGCGTCTTGCGATCCCCAAGGCATTCAACTGCGAAGTCGATTGCGGTACGCTGTTTCTGTTCTTACCTGTCTTTGCGGGTATCGGTGCGATTTTCTATTTTAATGCGGCTGTTGAACCGAGACTCAGTGCCATTCTTTCAGGGGTGACCTTTCTCGTCGGTTGCCATGCCTTGGCGCAGGCACGGCCCATGTTGCGGCTTGTTCTTCTATTCGCGATCGCCCTGGTGGCCGGCATGCTTTTTGGCAAAGTCGAAACGATCCGGGCCGGAACCCGAATGCTTGGCTCGGAAGTCACGACGCGGATGACGGGCCGTGTCAAAGCCATGTCGCGAGATGCCAAGGGCGGATGGCGTCTCACCATGGATGTGATTTCGACAGCACGGCCGGCACTAAAATACGGTCCGGACCGCGTTACTGTCTCGGCAAGAACAGTGCCTCGCAACCTGAAGGTCGGCGATGGTCTCAAGGGCCTCGTTCATCTGCGCCCGCAGTCCGGCCCGATGCGGCCGGGCAATTATGATTTCGCCTTCTATAATTACTACAGAGGTGTCGGTGCCAGTGGATTTGTGCTGGGAAAGCTCGAAACAGTGCCTGTGGCTTCGGGCACAGGACCAGTTGCTACGATCTTGCTGGTGATTGCAAATATCAGACAGCAACTCACCCAGCGCATCTTGCATAACATCAGAGGCGAACCGGGTGACATCGCTGCGTCGTTGATCACCGGCCAGCGCGATGGCATCAGCGATGACACCAACAGCGCTTTTCGCTTGAGCGGACTTTCGCATATCCTGTCAATCTCCGGCTTCCACATGGCACTGGTAGCGGCAACGATCATCGGCTCGCTACGCGCGATCATGGCGTTCTTCCCCGGATTTTCTGCGCGGTTTCCCGTGAAGAAACTCTCGGCGGCGATCGCCTTGGTGGGCTCCGCATTCTATTTGCTGCTGTCGGGCTCCGACGTCGCGGCCCAGCGCAGCTTCGTCATGCTCGCTGTAATGCTCCTGGCCGTGACTGTTGACCGGGCGGCGATATCGATGCGCAATCT
>NZ_JBFUMG010000266.1:0-5982 GCF_054049495.1 Phyllobacterium sp. P5_D12
GTTTGCATATGCTCCGCAAAGTCCTTGCGGCGGCTACCACGCTTGAACACCTCGGCGGGTGCTCGGATTTGTCCCTTTTTGGTCATCCCAACCCGCCTGAAACGTGGCTCTTAGCCCACAAACACATTGGCGAAGGGATCGTTCCAACTTTGTCCGCCCGTGGACGCACGACGGGTGGGAGTATCCCTTGAAAATAAAACAAACAAAAAGGCTCTTGCCAGACCATTAGAGTTTTATGGAATACTTTTAGCTGCTATGGTCTAAACGGTTTCTCCCAATAATTACACTCTTTAGATTGCAAATGTTATGACGACTATTTCAGCCGATATGCTTTCCATCAATTGGAACTTGTACGCTTTGGGGTAATCGCCGTCATCGTAGCGATTTGGCTATTTTTTATAGCGCGACACCGGATGCGATGACACCGCGTGCCACCATGAGGAAATCTGGAGCGTGCCAATGACTGAAGATGACAGACGGCTCATGACGGAGATTTCCGCGCAGGCCGATATCGCTTTATCAGTCCCGTCCGAAGAGAACGAATGCTATGGAGCTTGCCAAAGCACTCGGTACGGATTTTCCTCATCGAAAAATTGAGGAAATTCATCAGAAAATCAACAATGTATGGAGGCTAAGAGGGTTACTTTGTTGCGACCATTAAAAACACGCATTGCACAGTGGTGACTTGGCGCGCCCGGAGGAAGCTTCATGAATATCGATATATGCCCTATCTCAGGTGATCCGGTCGCATCTTTGCCGACCACCGGGGATTACATCGAGTTCGACTGCCCAACTTGCGGACGCTTTCGTATTTCGTGCTTAGCACTGGAAGCCATGACCGAATTGCCTCGTCAAGATAAAGAGGCGTTTCTAAACAAGGCCAGGAGTAACGCCCAAGGCGGTGACGGCATACCCTTTATCAGAGATGTATGAGACTGTGTGTCCCATCGGAGGCCGCTCGCGATGAATGACAAACTTGAACGGCGCAAATACAGAACACCGTGGTGGCTTAAGGTCTGCATCTTCATCGGTGGTGTGGCCATCGCCTGATCATAGCGAGCATTCTAACCCGGTTGTGAAGGGCTGCGGGCCTGCGACTGCTCGGCAGCAACACTAGGGGGGGTGAAGAACGTTCCATCGTACTCCTCTGGACAGCGCAATAATGCATGCCATAATTAGACTACAGTGGGTTCTGACGGGGGGCGTCACATGGAGCGCCTGGATCACAAGCTGGACTGCAAAGCCTGTGGGACTATCTATCTGGATATTCCCGACGACGTGCGCAATGTGACGCCTATCCATTGCTCGTCATGCGGTCAGTTCATTGGTTATTGGGGCGAGCTCAATCGCGATTTCGACGGACAGGGCGGCCAGGACGGTGTCTTCGAATTGAAGGATGGTCAGATACTGCGCAAGGCGTAGTAAGAATTGGCTAACTCTCCACGAGGAACTGAATACCCAAGGACACGTTTGGCGCTGATGGAAGAAGAACCCTTCAAAGAAGTGCGCATCATGACCAGCCACCCTGGAAGAATGCGCGTGGTCACATCCACCCTTGAAGCTGCAGAGCAAATCCTGACTGATTGGCCGGTTGAAGAGGGCGAGGCCCTGTCCGCTGCGAAATACGCTCTCCTGGTGTGCCTTGAGGGAAACCTTTCACCGGGATCTGCACGTTTCGCATTCATCCAGGCTGCCAGGGAAGCTGGCAACTATGTGGATGAGCCGGTACGCGGACCTCCCACGGGCAAATCCTTTCGGTGGCATAAGGGCAAGCCAGGACGTCGTGTCTGACTTCCGCGTGACCTGAGGTTGGGTTTCGTCTGCTGGCAGACACATACTTGCAAACTGTAATTTTTATAATATTCGTATGCAGGTCAGTGCCTCTTTCATGGGATCGCGAAGATGTCTCAGGAACTGGACCACAAGCTGGACTGCCCGAACTGCAAGACCATTTACCTTAGAATTCCCAAGGATGTATCGGGCCACACACCCATTAACTGCACTAGCTGCGGCGAGTACCTTGGATATTGGGGAGAGTTGGAAGCCGACTTCTTCAAGCAAGGCGGAATGAACGGCGCGTTCCGGCTCGACAAGGGCCAGTTTGTCCGGATCGACCAAAATGCAGTTCACGCGCATGAGTTGGCGAGCGGTGGCCAAGAACAGTTGCGGGTGGCATTGATCGAGTCCGAGAGACCGGAAGCGCCCGCAAGTTTGGGACTAGACCGGGCGATTGCGCCTCTTGGTGTAAAGCCTTAAACCCATCCATGACCGATGACGACAGGCTCAATCTGGAAATCAATGCGCGGGCCAAATTTGCCAGCGATGCGCTGCCGAAAAGGACAGACGTGTCAAAGCTCGTTCCTGCGCTCGCCCGAGAATTCCCACATCGAAGCTCGGAACAGATATTGTTGAAAATGAAACATGTCTGGAAGGATAGCGGGCTGTACTGGAACGCCGACTGAGCAAATGGGCTCTGGCGGCCTCAGAACTTCACCTTGAAGCAAGTTGCTAGGCTGACACCTCGCCACAGAGCGCGTGCTGAGGTTTTCGACCTAGAGGAATTGAAGGCTGGGAATTGTCGCTTTTATTTTCTGAGGAACATTCCGCTCGTCCTGGTGTTGTTAGCCTAGTTGAGGGGGCTTGGCACTCTCTTCAGCGAGAGGCTCGGTGTCGGACGGTGACCCCGATATCGGGCCTCACCTTTTGTTAACCATACAGGCGCACGCTTTGAGTGCTGACCATAGTGCCACTGGGTCGGCCCCCGGCCTGCTTTCGTATTGTGTATCCGGCAGGTCGGGCAGACGCTTACTAGTGATCAGAACCTCACCTTGAAACCCGTCGCAGAAGCGGCAAAAATTAKACAGAATAAACGCAAGAAGCGCTGAACAATGCCACGCTCTGCGCGGGCATCGCATCCGCGTCACGGACCAAGCCCAGCGACAATGTAAAACAGCGCCGCAATCAGCGCGGCGGCAGGCATGGTTATCAGCCAGGCAACGACTATGTTGCTGGCCAAGCCCCAACGCACCGCCGAGACACGCCGCGCTGTTCCAACGCCGATGATCGCGCCTGTGATCGTGTGGGTTGTCGATACAGGAATGCCCAGCCATGTTGCACCGAACAACGTCAGCGCCCCTCCCGTCTCAGCGCAGAAACCTTGCATTGGGTTCAGCCGGGTGATCTTCGATCCCATGGTGTGAACAATGCGCCAGCCCCCGAAAAGCGTGCCGAGCGCCATTGCCGACTGACAGGCTATCACGACCCAGAACGGAACGCTGAATTCCGTTCCGAGATAGCCTTGGGAGAAGAGCAATACGGCAATGATGCCCATCGTCTTTTGAGCATCGTTGCCGCCATGGCCAAGTGAATAGAGCGAGGCCGAAAGGAACTGAAGTCCCCGGAACGTGCTGTCAACGGCAAAGGGTGTCTGTCGGACAAAAATCCATGAGACGGTCAGGATCAGCAGGAGCGCCAGGAAGAAACCTATCATCGGTGACATGAAGATTGCACCGATAGTTTTGAGAAGCCCGGTCCATACGATCGCATCAAAGCCCGTCCTGACAAGACCCGCCCCAACGAGGCCGCCGACAAGCGCATGGGACGAGCTGGAAGGAATTCCAAATACCCAGGTGACAATGTTCCAGATTATCGCGCCCATAAGTGCGGCAAAGATCAATCGGGGCGTAACGATTGTCGGATCGATAATGCCGGTTCCCAACGTCTCGGCAACGTGCAGGCCAAAAAACAGGAAGGCAATAAAATTGAAGAAAGCTGCCCACAAAACCGCATATTGGGGGCGTAGCACCCGCGTGGAAACGATGGTTGCGATGGAATTGGCTGCGTCATGAAGGCCATTGAGAAAATCAAAGAACAATGCGACCGCAATAAGACCCACAAGCAATGGAAAGCTGAGGGCCGTGTCCATCAAACGTTCTCGATCACGATACCGCTAATCTCGTCAGCAACATCCTCAAACCGGTCGAGGACCTTTTCCAGCTGATTATAGATTTCGCTGCTGATGATATAGGCCATCGGATCGGATCTACCCTGGTTTTGGAAAAGCTCCTTGAGCCCCTCGTCGTACAATTCGTCGGCGCGATCTTCGACGCGGACGACCTCTTCGGCGATTGCGCTCAGCCTCGCTGAATGTGAACCAACGCGATTGAGCAGGGGAATGGCTTCCGCGATCAGCCCCGCAGCTTCAAGAATAAGCCCGCCCATTTCGCGCATGCGATGGTCGAAACTGCTTTGCTCGAACAGTCGGATGGTTTTGACCGTCTTGTGCATCATGTCGATAGCGTCGTCCATCGACTGGATCAGGTCTTTGATATCGCCGCGGTCAAACGGTGTGATGAAACTGCGGCGAACGGCAAGCAAAACCTGACGCGTGATTTCGTCGGCTTCATTTTCAAGTTCGATAATGTGAATACATTGCTGCTCTAGGTCGCCGTCACCCGCAAGTAGGGCCTTCAGTGTATCAGCCGCCTCAACAACAATGCGAGAATGTTGAGCAAAAAGGTCAAAAAAGCGGTCCTCACGTGGCAACAGAGCACGAAACCACTTCAGCATTGCCGGCACTTTCTCATTGTTGGACTTCCGATCCAAGACGGCGTAACCAGTCATAGCCGGATCAACCTGTTACTTCAACCTGACTGATGGTTGTGATTCCAATCCAAGGARATGTGATCGGTTCTTTGGAAAAACCGTCGAATATGATTAGACGGATAAATGGAATCTGCCCACCTGGCGGTGTTCGTCCTCGTGATCGACCGAATACTGGATGTGGTGGAAAATCGCCTGATTAAATGGCGGCCCAATGCCTCGGAGGAACGGGCCGCATAGTTGGAATAGACGATGCAGGCTTTAAACGGTGGCCGCTACAAGAAGCGGCCACCTGTACAAGTGTATGCCGATATTAGCGAGCTTTTTTTAGCCATTCTTGTTGTCGCGGTATGACTACAATCCCTCTTCGGCCGTTCGCACAGGATCGCCTGGAAGGCGAGCCGAGCAGATTCAGTTAAATAACAAGGATGTCTCGCACGTCCCTACATTTCTACAAAGCGGTCCGCGGCCGATGGCTTGTTGAAGGGCTATCTGAGCCATCAAATCGAGCGTGGGGAGCGTTGGCTGGGACTTTATGCTAGTCTGGACCAAGGGAGACTGGCGCTACATGGGCGAGATGCGGAAGATAGCAGCAATCCTGGTTTCCGACGTGGTCGGCTACAGTCGGCTCGCCGGTGCCGACGAGGATCGCATCCTGGCAAGGTTACGAGCCCTGCGCAGCGATTTGATCGATCCTACAATCGCCGTGCATCATGGCCGCGTGGTCAAGCGCACCGGCGATGGGAGCCTCGTCGAGTTCCGCAGCGTCGTGGACGCCGTGCGCTGCGCCATTGAAGTGCAGAATGCTATGGTCGAGCGCAATGCAGGCCTGCCGCCCGAACGCCGTATTGAATTCCGCATCGGTATCCATCTGGGCGATGTTGTGGAGGAGAGCGACGGGGATCTAATGGGTGACGGCGTCAATATTGCCGCGCGCCTTGAAGGCATTTGCGAGCCAGGCAGTATCTGTCTCTCCGAGCAAGCGTACTGGCAGGTCAAGGCAAGGCTCGATCTTGTGATCGACGACCGCGGTGCAGTGCAGCTCAAGAACATCGCCGACCCGGTCCGGGTTTATTCGCTGCACGTTGGCCTTGCCGCCCAGCCGAAATCTGCGGCATCAGTGGAGACCCACGCGTCGGGAGGACGTGCGGCGTTGTCGTCCATTCCTGACAAACCCTCAATCGCCGTGCTTGCGTTCAACAACATGAGCGGCGACGCAGAGCAGGAATATTTCTCTGACGGTATAAGCGAAGATATCATTACGGACCTGTCGAAGCTGTCTGAATTGCATGTGATCGCCCGCAACTCCTCTTTCGTATACAAGAAGGCGGCGGTCTCCGTCCCGGACATGGCCAAGGCGCTCGGCGTCCGCTACCTGCT
>NZ_JBFUMG010000267.1:0-5967 GCF_054049495.1 Phyllobacterium sp. P5_D12
CTGCGAGACAGCGCCGATACGCTCATCGTCATCCCAAACCAGAATCTTTTCCGCGTTGCAGATGCATCGACTACGTTCGCTGACGCTTTCGCAACTGCGGACCGCGTACTTTATTCCGGTGTAGCCTGCATAACAGATCTTATGGTCCGCGAAGGGCTAATCAATCTGGACTTTGCCGATGTTCGGGCGGTGATGCGCGACATGGGCCGCGCCATGATGGGTACCGGGCAGAGCTCAGGTACTGGCAGAGCGATCGCAGCGGCCGAAGCGGCCATTGCAAATCCGTTACTTGATGTCGCTTCGATGAAAGGAGCCAAGGGGGTCCTGGTTTCCATTTCTGGCGGACGGGATATGACCTTGTTCGAAGTTGATGAGGCGGCCACGCGGATCCGCGAGGAAGTAGACGACGAAGCCAACATCATTCTGGGAGCCACGTTCGACAATGCTCTTGAAGGAACATTCCGGGTTTCGGTTGTTGCTACTGGCATCGATCCTGTTGATCGCGCAGACACAGTAGGTGCGTTTGGTAGTGGCAATGGGAACGTTTCATTCTTGCCACGGCGCGCGCTGTAGCACTGTAAGAGACCATGTCCAATCCGCTTCTCGCTAGTGGATCGAGTGGTTCTCCCCTGTACAGCTTGTTTGTGGTGTCTCGGTTCGACGTTTGTGACAATCCTAACGGTGCACCGGTGGATTGACGGCGACCATAGGCTCTGCGAATTTGTTTTAGGAGAGATCATGGCCGTCGATTGGGTTTCAACGCTGCAGGAGCAAGCAGACTTCGCAAAGCAGATCGCGGACGATGTTACACAAACGCTTGAGATCGCCGATTTGAGCGCTGCGCAGGCGGCCAGGCTTTACCGCGTGGTCGAGCAAGGCGCCCAGACCTTTGATCGCATCATCGAAGAAATGGAACAGCACGACATTGACGACGACCTTACCCAAGCGGCCGAGACGATAGCCGACATATGGACCAACCTGTCCGTCACGACTGCGAACAAGCTTCGTGTCATGCAGGGTCTGGCACCGATTGAGTTTCCGCCAGAGCTCCCTGAATAGGGGCGAGCCGTCTGATACGCTGCAGAGGTAATGTCCGATGAAATGAGATATCCTTTGAGGAGAAAGGTATCATGCCAATTCCGAGACCGCACTGTTCTAGAAATCATCCCGAGCGTTTTGATGCATGCCAGTTGGCGATTGAGGACAAACTGATAGAACTGGTCGGCCAAGCGTCCGACGTAGGCTGGCACAGGGATGAGATACTGTCGGCCATTATCGAAATAGCCGACAACCTATCCTTGGCGCGGCGTGACGATATCGCGCTCGCGATAGAAACCCAGTTGTCGAAATTGATAACGAAAAAGGATGTCTGAATTGGCTGACGCCAAAGCGCATCCAGCACGCCTTATCGTTGTGGTCGCATTCAGCCGAGAAGACAATGGGCAGCTTGTGCCTGCTACGATCCGATGCAGTTCGATACCCCGGAAGACGCCACTCGAATGGCGCGCTATCTCGCGGTAAAATGCGCTGGCGTCTTGGCGTGGGTTCGCGATGCACAGCCTGAGGCGGGAGGCTACGGGCCACCGACCATTCTGTTTCAATCTGGCGACGTACCGGAACTGGAGTAACCAATAGGCGATCAGAATGACGTGGGAAGCAAACATTCAAAACCTTGTCAAAATTGGCGCGGTCAAAATCACCCGGCGCGATGAGGCTGTCATTCACCAGCGCCTGGCAGACGCCGAGGCATATTTAACGGACGCTCGTATTGTTACGACAACTCAATCCCGCTTCCTGCTGGCGGCTGAAGGTGTGCGCCAGGTAAGTCTTGCGGTTGTCAACCACACCGGGATCAAAGCCATCCCCACCGCCCAGCACAAGATCGACGTGTCACAGCTGGCTGCAATGATCACACAGCTTGAAACCGTCGTTCCCGGTGCTGCAAAAATCTTGGGAGATTTCCGGCATATCCGCATACAACGCAAGAGCGCGTCGCCTGCCCCACAAATCTCGCTAAAGCAAGCGGCAGAGGCAGTGCATATCCTAGAGCAACTTCTCGCCCGTGCCCGAGTTCTAACAAATGTCGATAAAGATACTTAGATGACGTGAGCTAAGCGCGGCGGCGTGCCAGGTATTATTTCCACCGGCATATATCGGTCGCCGAAGCATGGGGCATGCGTGTAGCTATATATGGGACTCCTCAGAAGTGCTCTGGCACATTGACGGGACACAGAAATAGATCCCAAGCGGACCTCAAACACTCATGGCCATTCTTCAACGCTTCGCGAAGACATTCACTGAGTCACGTATTGTTAGCCGCACGGGCACCGCAACTTGGTCATCATGGACTCATGAACATCGAGCCTGTGAACACTGTCCGTGAGATTATGTCAGGTGCCGGCGCAAAGGCCAAAGACGAGGGCAACCAGAGGATACCGAACGCAATCAAACCATCACAAAGATGCTGAAGAGCGGTCTGAGTTGGAATAGCATCATCGATGCGACGGGACACTCAAGGTCTACATTGAGCCGCCGCGCGAAGAAGATGAATGGCTGTGGTATGCAAGGGTGTTCTGCCTGGCGCACCATGCGACGGGTCTGTTATGCGTATTTAGCGGGCCACCTGTAGTCTGTTTGTGGCAATCCGGAACAGGCATACTCATAGGTGAAGCGTCCGGTTCTGATATCTCGACACGCCCAAACAAGCTGGCCATACTGGTTGTAGAACTGATCCCAATCAGAACCAGTGCTGTACCCTCCCCCGCCGCCACGGCAGCCGCTGCTGCTATTAGCGCAAGCAATTGCCGCAGCGCCGACCAGCGCAACGGCAGCACCAGCAACTATAGCCGCGTTCTGTACTTTCACGAATCCGGGACAATCGCCCGGATAAATATTGCGCCGCGTTAGCTCTACCTCCAGGTCTTGCCTGAAGGTTGCACTTTGCGTTTTCAGGTAAGCACGACAAATTGATGTTTTATCCCCCTTGGTTTTGTCCTTGTAAAAGCTTTCGCTTGAAGTAGTACAGCCAGCGCAAATCGCTGCAATTGTCAGCAGCGAGACAATTCTTTTCATTTAGTTCCATCCCCAATAACTCCCGCAGGCAATCAATCGACATTGGTTCGCATCTACAAGCCCACCAATGGGATGTGTGAGGAGTTMTTTTATCTATTTTGACGAAGGTTGGCTTTCCCGTTGGCATGAGGCAACGGCCAAAGGTGAAATTAAGAAAAAGGCGCGTCGGTTAGCTACATAACGGGTACGCGTATCGCTTGGATGGAAGCCCGCTTAGAGCCTAACCACGGCATGGAATCCGCACCTGTACAAGCGCGGAAGTGGCGGATAAATGTTCGTTTGAAAATGCCGCTAAGAACGGTTTTTGATTGTGCCCGGAAATCTGTAATACTAGAAATGGACCAATGGAGAAATCCGCTTCGCACCAGCTAGCAGGGGCACGACCTCCCCGACGGGTCAAGAGCTGTTTCTGTTGGCGGGTCTGGATATTTGCCTAAGTTTTGGCGAGCGGCGTAGGCCAGCCTACCGAATCATTTCTTGAAACGCTCTGCTTCTTCGGACCCGGCCGTTGCATTGCCGGCACTGTAGGAATGTGCACCAGCGCCTGCGAGTTTCCCACCGTCAACGATCAGATACTCCTCACGAATGGGCCGCCCTTCGAACCAGCATTCAAGGATTTCTCGTGTTCCAGCTGCGTAACGCGTCTGGGCGGACAAGGATGTTCCGGAGATGTGCGGCGTCATTCCGTGATGCGGCATGGTCCGCCACGGATGATCTTTCGGTGCCGGTTGCGGAAACCAGACATCCCCTGCATACCCGGCCAACTGGCCGCTTTCCAATGCTCTGGCGACAGCATCGCGATTGCAAATCTTGCCGCGGGCGGTGTTCACCAGATAGGCGCCGCGTTTCATCTTCGAGAGCATTTTCTCGTTGAACAGGTTTTCCGTTTCCGGATGAAGCGGGCAGTTGATGGTCACGACATCACAAACCTTGACCATGTCCTCGACCGTGTCATGCCATGTCACGTTAAGTTCCTTTTCGACGGTGTCCGGAAGCCGGTGCCGGTCATGATAGTGAAGATGCATGTCAAAGGGCTTGAGACGACGCAGCACGGCCAGACCAATACGGCCTGCGGCGACTGTTCCAACGTGCATCCCCTCGACGTCATAGGAGCGGGCGACACAATCAGCGATGTTCCAGCCGCCTTTGACCACCCATTGATGGGAAGGAATGTAGTTTCGCACCAATCCCAGGATCATCATGACAACGTGTTCGGAGACACTGATGGAGTTGCAGTAGGTGACTTCCGCTACGGTAATACCGCGGTTGATCGCGGCCTGAAGATCGACGTGATCCGATCCGATTCCCGCCGTGAGCGCCAATTTGAGCTTCGATGCCTTGGCAATGCGCTCTGCAGTCAAATATGCCGGCCAGAATGGTTGGGAAATCACGATTTCAGCGTCATGCAGTTCCTGCTCGAACACTGAGTTCGGACCATCTTTGTCGGCGGTGACGACAAACGTGTGGCCAAGCGATTCAAGATATTTTCGCAGACCGAGTTCACCAGAAACGCTTCCGAGCAGCGTTCCCGGTTGAAAGTCGACCGCCTTGGGAGAGGGGAGCGTTTGGCCGCCGGGATAGTGGTCGATTTTCGGAAGACCGTCGCGTGCATATGATTTCGGATAGCCGTCGACCGGATCATCATAGAGAACACAAATTATTTTAGCCATGATCGTTCCTTTCCTACAGCGGAAACACACCTGACTAAGCCTGAAGCAAAGCCGGTTACATGGGATCGTCATGAGGTAAGCGAGAGGGTTCTCAGATCGAGCCCGAGAAACCCCGGCTCCTTGTGTTTCCTCGCTCGGAGGTTGCCGCGTTCCGCAGGCTTGTCTCACCGAACATTGGAATTCTCTCACGATAGGTAAACGTGTTCAAATCACTTCGAATGAACGAATCTCTTCGGCGTCAAGGTCGATAATGGGCATTGCGATGGGATGACGTCCTCCTCTTCTCGCGACGGTTGCAATCACCCCACTATGGCACGTCGATACCACCGAGGGCGTGTGTGTGTGTGTGTTGGGTGCGCGAATTTTGATCTGCATATGGCAGAAGCAACCGCTCTGATGTAGGCTGGACCATGGGCCTGATGAGAAAATTCATCGCAGATTGGTTCGGATATAATCGTGCCGCCCTTTCCGTTGCCGTAGTGTTACTCGGTAGCTTTTTGTCCGTATTGCCGAACGATGCACAGAACGCACGTACAGTGCTGGTCCTGCAACTCGAAGGCATCGTTGGCCCAGCCTTATCCGACTATATATTGCGTGGCTTGCGAACGGCGGCAGAGCGCAACGCGCCTCTCGTTATTCTGCAAATGGACACGCCCGGCGGTCTGGACACGTCCATGCGCGACATCATTCGTGGCATCCTCGGCTCCCCGGTGCCCGTAGCCACTTATGTCAGTCCAAGCGGCGCACGCGCAGCCAGCGCCGGCACCTACATTCTCTACGCCAGTCACATCGCGGCGATGGCGCCCGGGACCAATCTTGGCGCAGCGACGCCCATCCAGATCGGCGATTTGCCATTTCCAGGGGGCGGCGAGGACAAGAAGGACAAGGATCAGGACGCCAGGACAAAAAAGGATGGGGACGACACGGTCACTCCCCCTACGCCGCACAGCCCGATGGAAACGAAAGCGATCAACGACGCGACGGCCTATATCCGCTCACTGGCTGAACTGCGCGGCCGGAACGTCGACTGGGCCGAAAAAGCGGTGCGTGAAGCGGCAAGCCTTTCCTCCAGCGCGGCGCTCAAAGAAAATGTGATCGATATCCTCGGAACGAGCGTGGATGACCTTCTGGCGCAGGCCAATGGCCGCAAAGTCAGCGCGGGAGGAAATGAGATTACGCTCGATACCAGAGGTCTTCCTCTTGACCAGATCAACCAGGACTGGCG
>NZ_JBFUMG010000268.1:0-5956 GCF_054049495.1 Phyllobacterium sp. P5_D12
GGTCCGGACTGCTGAGATTTGTCAAACCGACCTTCGCCAGAAAGCTGTTCGGAAGGACGACGAGATCGTTCGTTGAGTTCAGAAGATGGGTGGATCGCCAGTTGGTCTCCACAACCCTCCCTTCGATTTTGTCATTCAGGACTATCCAGTCGCCGATTGAATACGGCCGACCAAGGTTGAGTGCGATCCCAGAAAAAACGTCGCTTAGGGTGCTCTGCATCGCTAGGCCGAGAATGATTGCGAATACTCCCGACGTCGCGATCAACGTTCCAACTGGTACCCCGAGGACATAGGCTACGACCGATAGTGTTGCTCCGAGATAAATGAGTCCGACGACAAGGTCTTGGACAAGCCGTCCCTCCCTTGGCTGGCCCTCGAACCTCAGATACACCCGAACAAATCCGACGAGGGCTGAGGCGGCATTGATCCACCAGATGATCTTTGCCAACGCAATGAATATGCGTTCGAACGCCTCGGAAGCCTGAGGTTCTTCCTGGTAAGGAACGATCCCGTGATAGAGGAGGAGAACGGTAAGCGCCACGAAGAAGAACACTTGGCCAGCGAACCTTATTTTGGGAAAGCCGCGCAGACCGACACGCGTGGTAAAAACCCCAACGACAGCGAGCGTCCCCGCCTGAATGGTAGGATCAACGATGGCCTGAGACCAACTCAAATTCTGGAACATTTGTTTCTATCGCGATCTGAGCATGTCGCCCTACCCCTGCAGGACGAATAGCGGCTATCAAGGGGAAACCAACATCTCGGTCCGCTCGAGCAACCTTTGAAGTGTCCGTCGGTGCATGGACAACGCGCGCGCCGCCCGCGCTACGTTGTGGTTGCATGCTGAGTACACAGTTCGGATATGCTCCTTACGCACTGCGTTTGGGCAGGGAAGCACATCTGGAAGAAGGGCCTTGCTGCAATACTGTCCAAGCAGAAGCTGCAGCACAAACTCGGTCTTGATCGGTTTCGGCAGGACGTCAGTTGCTCCCCTCATGGCGGCGTGAACCGCGACTGAAATATTGCAAAACGCGCTGTGGACCAGAATACGTGAATTCGGGTTGTTTTTTCGGACATCCTCGATCAACGAGAATCCGTCGCCATCCTGAAAGCGAAGCTCGATCAACGCAAAAGAAATCGGAATTGAAGAGATAAATGAGCGACTCTCCTCCAATGTCGTCGACAGTTTGACGAAGTAGCCGCTGCGGACGAGGTGCCGGACGAGGTCTGAATTGCGATCGATTGCTGGATCGGCGACCAGAACACAGCACACGTTCTGGTTGAACGGCGATTTTGGCATGGCAGGTGGTGGCATAAACATGTCGGACCTCCTTCGTTTGGATATAGAGGTTAGCCGGTGCGCCAAGGACCTAACACTATACTTAGATGCAGGTACGCCACGCCGAATTGGCAGTTGTGAACCGGCGCGTGGCTTGAACCGCGAACGGAGCTGGTGTTCCATTACTTGGTTGGGTCTCGACCAATAAGGTTTCCAACCTAGACCACTGTATAGATGCGGCCGATAATACGCTGCTCTACGCTGCTGATATCCAATTCTTGTGCCGAAAATATCGGACCAAATCTCGTTCGGCACAATGACGACAGCGGCTGTTCGATACGGCCGTCCTGCGACATCTGAGGCATTACTTCACTTCGGGCTTCCTACCCGAGCCCTTGAACGCGTCCTAAAGACGCCGGAGCACAGCTATGGACCGAGCCCAAGAACTATCGTCCGCACAGAAGCGCTCACCCGTCTGTTCCAGGGCGGGCACACTGTGCGCTTGCCGGCGCCTTGCTCGGCGATACATTGTTTTTCGATACGTCACACGGGGTCGAACCGGGACCTAACGATGCCGCGGTACCGGTTCAAGTCGCCCCGGTTGTAGTGACAAATTTCCCACTGTATCTCGACGGGCTCGGCACAGTGGAGACTTCAGGCAATGGTTGGGATGACTCCCCCGTCGGCCCGTATCGCGGCTCCATTGGTTGCAGCGGAACGCGGGCTCGACACAAAGGCCACTAGATCGGCGATCTCCTCAGGCAATATGAGCCGTTGGAGCAAAGACATCGAACGATGTGTCCTGAAGAATTCGCTCTCGACTTGGGCTTCGCTTGCCTCCGGATTTGACGACAGCGACCTTAGAAATTCAATACTCGCATCCGAGCGTGTGGGGCCGGGCAGGACTGCGTTGACAGTTACGCCCGTGCCCCTGGTCTCGTTCGCCAATCCGCGAGAGACGGCCAACTGCGCTGTTTTCGTCATGCCGTAATGAGCCATGACGGAAGGCGTCATCAGGCCTGACTCGCTGGAGATGAAGATTATCCGCCCCCAGTCCCGCTTCAGCATCCCGGGAAGGTAAGCGCGAGATAGCCGAATACCGCCCATTACATTGACTTCAAAGTAACGGAGCCAATCCTCGTCGGATATCTCTGCGAAAGGCTTTGCCTCATATATTCCCAGGTTGTTGATCAAAATATCCACTTCGGGCAGTTCCTCGGCAACCACGGCGGCTCCCGCGGCAGTCGATGTGTCAGCGTCGATTCCTCTAACTTTTCCTCCGCTGCTGAGTCCGATGTTGTTAACAGCGGCTGCCAAACGCAGTTTGTTTCTGCCAGGGATGACCACGCTAGCGCCTTCGGCAACCAACGATCTCGCGATCTCGAGGCCGATCCCGCCGGTCGCGCCCGTAACTAAGGCTGTCTTGCCAGCGAGTTGCAAATCCATGCCGATTTCTCCTTGATTGTATGTTGGATAACGAGCTTTCGTGTTTGGGGGCGTTGTTCCCGTCCTGAAGCTCGTAATCATTCACGACGGCTCTCATCGGTTCAAAGTGACGCCGCTAGGCCGATGTAGCGAGTTCAGTATTGCAAAAAGGTGCAAATCCGACAGGCGGTGGGGAGTTCCTTGAGTGAGAGAGTGACATCGTCGCAAACACGGCAGAAAGTGTGCGGTCTGCCTTACGCGGTGGCTCTGATGGTCTGCAAGGATGCCAGCATCATGCGTGCGCAAACTAGATCGGACGTTTCGAAGCCCTCTGTGAAACGGCTCAGAAGGACAGTAAGCAGCTCGATTGCTTGCGACCTTTTACCCGCCACGGTCCATGATCTCGCTAAGGGAATTGCAGCCCGCAGCTGCCAGCTAAGAGCCGACTGCTGTTCCGCAAGCACCATAGTTCGCATCAGCAATGCCTCAGCTTGGGGTATTGCCGGATTGACTTGCCGCAAAAGGATCCCCGCTTTCGCCATGAGCAGGTCAGGCATCCATATCTTCTCCGCACGGCGCTCCGCGGCGTAGATGGCAGCGTCGACAACGGCGTGCGCGTCGTTCCACCTAGAACAGGCAGCCAGAGCATTTGCTAAAACAGCAGACGTCGTGGAGACCACGATGTCATTGCGGTTGGCCTGCATACCGTCGATTGCCTCTCGTAAGACCTCTACGCCGAGATACGGTTTGCCAGTTAAAACCAAAAGCTCCCCCGCTAGCGCTTGCCCAAGCGACCTGAAGGCGCTCAAGCCCTGCTTGGTCGCCTGAGTGATGGCCATCTCGATATAAGGTGAGGCTTCATCATACTTGCCAGACCAGAGAAATACGGGTGTCGCATATATCAACGACAGACAGTACGAGACGTGTTCAGGGTTCTTAGCGCTCTCTGCAATAGCAAGCCGTGCCGCAGCGAGAGCCCGATCCGGATAACCGTGGAGCCAAAGAGAGCGCGCCAATGCAAACCGGACTCTCGCCTCCTGAAACAAATTGAGCTTGACCGGCGGTTCGATGCGGGCCAGCGCCTGGCCGATCTCAGCATGCTGAATGGCCGCGTACTGGTCGCCAGCCAGGTGGTATGACGCCGCCAACATCCATTCCGCCAGGATCGTCTCACTGCGCCCCTGTATTTTTTTGGCGACAGCAAAGCTTTGCTCCGCTGCATCCAACGCGGCGCTGAATTCTCCTTGGCGGGTGAGGAATACGTTCAAGTCGGCCAGGAGATTGAGTTGGCATTTGTCGTCCCGCCGTGTCCGTGCGAGGTCCAGTGCATTCTGGATCAATACCCTCGTTTCCCTGCCGCCATTCACATATATACTAGATCGGGCCAGAGCTTCGAGCAAGCTAAGGTGGAACGCCGTCCCCTCATGTTCGGAGCGAAGCGCATTCAAGGCCTCTCTGCACCAGTGATGGCAGAGCGCAAAGTGCGATTTCGCCATAAAGAGGCGAGTCGCTTTCCCGGCGATTTCGATCCCCAATACCTTGTCGCCCTCTTCCGAGAAACACCAGGGCAGGACAATCTGTATGTTTCCGATGTGATAAGCACAAAGTTCGTCACAGCAATCGCCAGCCTGTGGCCCCTGAAGACGTGTTAAAAAGTCTCTCAAGTGATTGGCTAAGCGCTCGGCAAGCCGGCCTTTGAAACCCGTAGTTTCGAGTCTTTCCATGGCATAAGCGCGGGTTACACCGAGAATTCGATATTTCGCCATTTGCAAATCGGAGGAATTTTGCACCAATGACTTTTCGACCAGGCTGGCTATTGCAGCTCTAACATCGGCGTGCGCGCCGTCCTTCCCAACGACCGCGTCTGCATCCTCCAGGGTGAAATCGGAGCCGAAAATCGCCAGTTCGAAAAGGATGGTCCGCTCGTGAGGGGCCAATAGCTTGACGCTCCAGTCGAGAAGAGATTCGAGCGTTTGGTGTCGCGATGAGGTCGTCCGTGTGCCCTGAAGCTGTAGACCGCTTCCTTCGTTCAACAGCTCTAGAGTTCCACGTATTCCGTAGAACCCGACGCGGCTGGCAGCCAGTTCGATCGCCAAGGCAATCCCGTCTAGACGTCTGCAAATATCGACCACCAGAGGGGCATCGATGTCGGTCAGTCTCCCCGCAAAGCCTCCGGTTGCGGCCCTTTCCATAAATAGCTGCACTGCTGGTGAAGCAAGTGCCTTTGACGCAGTCATCGGTCCGTCCTCGGGGAGGCCCAGAGGCGGCAGCAAAAGAATATTCTCGCCTCTGACCCTAAGGGCCTCGCGGCTGGTGGCGAGTATCGACAGTGATTGAACACCATCGAGGAGACGCTGGGCCAACGGAGCGGCTATCTCTATCACATGCTCGCAGTTGTCGAGAATTAGGCACGTTTCGCGCCCGGACAGGAACGTGCGTAGAGACTGCTCGGGGTCCGAACCCTGAATGAAACACCCGACAGAGGAGGCGATGAAGCTGGAGACGTCCGCACCGTTCGTTATAGCTTGCAGATTGATGAAGAAAACGCCCATTTTGCACGCACTGACAAGCGAATTCGCAACTGCGATCGCGACGGTCGTCTTTCCTATTCCGCCAGTACCCACTAAAGTCACAAACCGGCGTGAGGTCAGCATGGAAGTAAGCCTTCCAACTATCTCGTCTCTCCCCACGATCGAACGAGGTAGTTTCGGAAGGGCACCATATTGTGCGGGTTCGGAAGCCGCCTGATATCCTGTCTCTTTATCCAACTTGTCGCCCGATACGGGAGCAGCAAACAAGTAACCTTGGCCCGGAACATTGATGATGTACCTCGACCCGTTGATTCCGTCGCCCAAAGCCTTGCGGAGCGCGGTTAGCTGGGTGCGAAGATTTGCGTCCTCCACTGTGACGCCTTTCCAGACCTGTTCGATCAAATGGCGCCCGCTCACCACGCTTCCGGGATTGTCTAGCAGCACCCCGAGAACGTCCAGCGCCCGCCCTCCGATGAGGACAGGAATACCTTCGCGCGTCAGCGATCGCTGCGCTTTTACGAACCGAAACGGACCGAATAGACGCGCGTCTTCCTGCGAAACAAGTCGTACACTCATGTTCGACTACTCCAGCGCAACTGGTGCGATCATCAGCTCCCCAAATCCGATCCTATCATTTTTTTCCGCCTATGGAACCGACTGCTCGGACGACTCATCGTGGACGTCCTGCGCCAAAATAGACCGCCGTTAGTGGGCTCATGAT
>NZ_JBFUMG010000269.1:0-5950 GCF_054049495.1 Phyllobacterium sp. P5_D12
CCACAGGCGATTGGGAGATCGTCGTCGGCATGGAAGTCCATGCGCAGGTCACCTCCAACTCGAAATTGTTTTCCGGCGCATCCACCACGTTCGGTGCCGAGCCGAACGAGAATGTCTCATTGGTCGATGCCGCCATGCCGGGGATGCTGCCGGTGATCAACGAATGGTGCGTGCGTCAGGCAATCCGGACCGGGCTCGGCCTCAAGGCGCAGATCAATCTGAAGTCGGTTTTCGACCGCAAGAACTATTTCTATCCCGACCTGCCGCAGGGCTACCAGATATCCCAGTTCAAGCAGCCTATCGTCGGCGAAGGCAAGATGATCATCTCGGTCGGCCCCGATAAAAAGGGCGAGTTCGAGGACATCGAAATAGGCATCGAGCGTCTGCATCTTGAACAGGACGCCGGCAAATCGCTGCATGACCAGAATCCGACGATGTCCTATGTGGATCTGAACCGGTCCGGCGTGGCGCTGATGGAGATCGTCTCCAAGCCGGACATGCGCTCCTCCGATGAAGCGAAGGCGTACCTCACCAAGCTGCGCACGATCGTGCGTTATCTCGGCACCTGTGACGGCAATATGGATGAGGGCTCAATGCGCGCTGACGTCAACGTTTCGGTGCGCAAGCCCGGCGGTGAGTTTGGCACACGCTGCGAGATCAAAAACGTAAACTCGATCCGCTTTGTTGGCCAAGCCATTGAATATGAGGCGCGCCGCCAGATCGCCGTCCTTGAAGATGGCGGCTCCATCGATCAGGAAACGCGGCTTTTCGATCCGGTAAAGGGCGAGACACGTTCGATGCGCTCCAAGGAAGAGGCACATGACTATCGCTATTTCCCTGATCCAGATCTCCTGCCGCTCGAATTCGAACAGTCCTATGTCGAAGAGCTGAAGGCTGACCTGCCGGAACTGCCCGACGACAAGAAGGCGCGCCTCGTCTCGGGGCTGGGGCTTTCCGTCTACGACGCGTCCATATTGGTGACGGAAAAGGCCATTGCCGATTATTACGAGGCCGTCGCCAAGGGCCGCGATGGCAAGCTTTCCGCCAACTGGGTGATCAATGATCTGCTCGGGGCTCTGAACAAGGCCGGCAAGGGCATAGAGGAATCGCCTGTGTCGCCGGAGCAGCTCGGCGCCGTGATCGATTTGATCAAGGAAGGCACGATTTCCGGCAAGATCGCCAAGGATCTTTTCGAGATCGTCTGGAACGAAGGTGGCGATCCCCGCGAACTTGTGGAAAGCCGCGGCATGAAGCAGGTCACGGATACCGGTGCGATCGAAAGAGCCATCGACGATGTCATCGCCGCCAATCCTGACAAGGTGGAGCAGGCCAAGGCAAAGCCAAGCCTTGCCGGCTGGTTTGTCGGACAGGTGATGAAATCGACAGGCGGCAAGGCCAATCCTCAGGTTCTCAGCGACATGGTCAAGGCAAAACTCGGGATAACCGAATAGATGTGGGTTCGCAGCGCAACGAAGGAAGATCTGGACGCGGTGCGCGACATGCTCGCCCTGACCTGGCACGCGACGTATGACGATGTTTACGGCGTCGAAAAAGTGAAGGCGATCACTGATCGCTATCATTCGCTCGATGCGTTGAAGAAGCAATTGGCAAAACCCTATTCGGAATTCATCATCGCCGATGATGGCGCCGATATCATGGGAATGGCCTACGCGTCGCAGAAGGATCACAAGCTTTCGATCCTCAACCAGCTCTATGTGCATCCCGAACATCAGAAGAAGGGTGTGGGTTCGTTGCTGCTGGCGGAAATGGAGAGTGCCTTTCCCGGTGTCTACGCGCTGCAGCTCGAAGTTATCGAATCGAATCAAAGGGCGCTGAGCTTTTATGAAAGCAGGGGATTCGAGCGTACCAACAACCGGATCGAAAACTGGGGTGAGCCGAATTCGGGTATTTCCGTGGTCGTGCTGGAGAAATCCCTGACTGGATTTGAGCTCGCACCGTGACAGCAGAAATTGATGTGACGTTCCGGCAGGCAACGATCGATGACCTGCGAGCACTGATTGCGCTGTTTGCAGATGATCCGATCGGTGGTCACGGCGATACAACCGATTCTTCGGCGTTGCCACTTTACGAAAGTGCCTTTGCCACGATCGAAGCCAGTCCAAACGATCTGCTCTTCGTCGGCGTTCTCAAGGATGAGGTGGTTGCCACCGCACAAGTGACCTTCATTACGTCGCTCACGGGTCGGGGAACGAAGCGCATGGCTATCGAAGCGGTGCAAACACGAGCCGATATGCGCGGCAAGGGAATTGGCGCAAAGTTGATCCAGCATTGCCTTGATGTTGCGCGCGAGCGGGACATTGCTCTCGTGCAACTGACATCGAACGCCAAGCGCCAGGACGCGCACCGTTTTTACGAGCGGCTTGGTTTCGAGAAGAGCCACGCGGGATTCAAAATGCGCTTGGCTCCAGCGTCAACTTGACCCTTGCTATCGGGCAATGATACGGCCATAAACCCATGAGTTGCTAATGGCAACATTCCAAGCAGGATTGCTATGAAGACCTTCATGACCCAGTTTTTCACGTGGTGGAATGGACCGACGCTCGGTACCCGCTTCTTCACATGGCGCAAAGGCACGAAAGTTGGCGAAGATCAGTTCGGCAACGTCTATTACGAGGGCACCTTCGATTCGGAAGGGCGCAAGCGACGCTGGGTAATCTACAACGGCTATGCGGAAGCTTCGGCTATTCCTGCCGGCTGGCACGGCTGGATACACCACAGGGTTGACACTGCGCCTTCGCAGGAAAACTATAAGCCGTATCCTTGGGAAAAGAATCACCAGGCGAATCTCACCGGTTCCGCCGCTGCCTATCGACCGCAGGGTTCGATTGCGCATGGCGATAACCGGCCGACCGTGACCGGCGATTACGATGCCTGGACACCGGGCGCCTAATCGGGTCTTCTTCTGCCACATTTGCTCTTTATCGACAGGCTGGAATCGAAATCCTCTTGTGCGCGCTTAACCGGAAATGACATGATCAGTCGGAAATTTCGCTCTCTTGCCGTCGGGCTGATCACTGCTGGTCTATGCAGTGCTGTCTCCGGAGCATCGGCCCAATCGACCGACAAGATTTCAAATCCGATTGCCGTCTTTTCCGGCCTCGACAAGATCACCGGACGAATCACCACCTTCGACGTCTACATCAACGAGACGGTGCAATTCGGTGCGCTGCAATTGACGCCGCATGTCTGCTACACCCGTCCCGATACGGAGACGCCGAAGACAGATACATTTGTCGAAGTCGACGAGATCACGCTGGACCGCAAAATCCGCAAGATCTTTTCCGGCTGGATGTTTGCCGATAGCCCCGGCCTCAATGCGGTCGAGCACCCGGTGTACGATGTGTGGCTAAAGGCTTGCAAACAGAAGTCGGACGTTCCAGCCCCGGATGCCGCCCAGACGGGCGGAACCCAGAACTAATTTCAGCAAAGCTGATAGCCTACATTGGCTTCGAGCAGTTGATCATCCAGGGTGTGCCGTAGCGATCGACGAACATCGCAAAGCGCTGAGCCCAAGACGTTTCACCAATGGGCATCATGATGCTGGTCGCGCCTTCAGAGAGTTCGGCAAAGACACGGTCTGCTTCATCGGGTTTATCCGTGTTGATGCTCACGGTCATGCCCTGTGCCTTCTGGAAATAAGGCGGCGGTGCATCTGATCCCATCAGCATGGTATCTCCGACTTTCATGCTGACATGCATGATATTTTTGGCCAGTTCCGGCGCCGACGTGTTGCCTTCGGGCATCTCGTCATAGCGGACCATGAACTCGATCTTTCCGCCCAGCACTTTCTCGTAAAATTTGAAGGCTTCCTCACACTGACCGTCGAAGTTCAAATAAGCATTGAGTCTCACGATAGTTCTCCTTGTGGCTTTGGGTTGTTCCGTTTCAAGGACGAACGGAATTGCAGCTCCCCGACATTCTTCTCAGGAATGTTTTGAACATTGGTCGGGTTCCGACAATACGACTGGATCCGCGACGGTTTTTTAGGGTGTGTTGTTATTCGCGCCATGACGGTCTGCAAACGGCAATTTTCTGCGATCCGGTGCTCCCGTACTTCAAGTACGCTCCGCTCCGGTTCTCGAAAATCACCGTTTTCGCCTCGTCATGATCGCGAATCTCAACACACCCTAGAATTCGGCTGGCTGCGCCAAGGCATTTTCCAGCATCTTCTGGTATTGGCGCCGGGGGACCTCAACCGCGCCGAAGGTTTCCAGATGATTGGTGGTGAACTGCGTGTCGAGCAGCGTAAAATTTTTTTCGATCAAATGGCTGACCAGATGGACGAGGCAGACTTTCGACGCATCGCGCTCGCGTGAGAACATGCTTTCGCCGAAAAATGCCGATCCCAGTGCGATCCCGTAGAGGCCACCAACAAGGTTTCCGTCGCGCCAGGCTTCGACGGTGTGGCAATAGCCAAGGTCGAACAGCTTGCCATAGGCTTCGCGGATCGGGCGATTGATCCATGTGCGGGCGCGTTCGCCGCTGCCGCTGGCACAACCGGCAATAACGCCCGCGAAATCGGTATCGTAGCGAATGTCGAAACGGCCTTGGCGCACTGTCTTGCGCAGGCTGCGCGAAACGTGGAAATTCTCGAAGGGGAGGACGCCGCGCTTTTCCGGACGTACCCAGAAAATTTCCGGATTGTCCGCCTCTTCGGCCATGGGAAAAACCCCGGTTGCATAGGCGCGCAGCAACAATTCGGGGTCTATTCTGAATGCTTCTTGCGGGTTCTTACCCGTCATGCCTTATTCTTCTGCAGTGTCTGCTGCGTCACCAGCCAGATAATGTTCCAGCCAATGGATATCATAATCACCATTGGCAATGTCAGGATTATTGATCAGATCCTGAAACAGCGGCAGCGTGGTCTTGATACCGTCGACAACGAACTCGTCGAGCGCCCGGCGCAGGCGCATCATGCATTCGACGCGGTTACGGCCATGAACGATGAGTTTGCCGATGAGGCTGTCATAATAGGGCGGGATCTTGTAGCCGGTATAGACGCCTGAATCGACGCGAATGCCAAGGCCCCCCGGCGTATGCCAGTGGGTGATCGTACCCGGTGAGGGTGTAAACGTCCGCGGATCTTCCGCATTGATGCGGCATTCGATGGCATGACCGGAGAAGCGAATATCCTCCTGCGTTACCGATAGTCCACCGCCGGAGGCAACGCGGATCTGCTCGTGCACAAGATCGATGCCGGTTATCGCCTCGGTTACGGGATGTTCGACCTGAAGGCGGGTATTCATTTCGATGAAATAGAACTCGCCATTCTCGTAGAGAAATTCGATGGTGCCGGCGCCGCGATAACCCATGTCGGCCATGGCATTGGCGCAGATCATTCCGATGCGCTCGCGCTCGTCGGAATTGAGGGCAGGCGAGTTGGCTTCTTCCCAGACCTTCTGGTGCCGGCGCTGCAGCGAACAATCGCGTTCACCGAGATGGACGGCCTTGCCAAAGCCATCGCCCATGACCTGAACTTCGATGTGGCGCGGCTGCTGGAGGTATTTTTCGATATAGACGGCATCGTCGCCAAAGGCTGCACCCGCCTCGGTGCGGGCGGTTGACAGGGCGACCGAAAGCTCCTCTTCGTTCATCGCGACCTTCATGCCGCGGCCACCGCCGCCGGCCGAGGCCTTGATGATGACCGGGTAACCGATTTCGGCACAGATGCGCGCCGCTTCCTTATCATCAGTTACACCGCCATCGGAACCCGGAACGACCGGAATGCCGAGCCGTTTCGCGGTGCGCTTGGCCTCGATCTTGTCGCCCATGATACGAATATGCGCGGCAGTCGGGCCGATGAATGTAATGTTGTGCGCTTCGAGGATTTCGGCGAACTTGGCGTTCTCCGACAGGAAACCGTAACCTGGATGGATCGCATCGGCGCCGGTGATTTCGCAGGCCGCAACGATCTGATGGATATTCAGAT